>CAYGJW010000006.1:19615-20904 GCA_964350415.1 uncultured Alphaproteobacteria bacterium | reverse complement strand
CTCCGCATCCGTTAACTCAATCGGAGCAAGTCTGGGTCTGGGAAATAACGATAATCATGCGCTTCTTGGTTCGAACGCATCGCACGGGTAACCCCAGCTGTCGGATCAAAAAGACGGGTTTGTTGATCAATTGTACCGCCATCTTCAAGCACTTCAACCTGGCGCTTTGCCTCAATTTCAATTGCGTGCATAACGAAACGTACGGAGTTGATGTTTTTCAACTCACAACGCGTGCCGTATTCGTCCCCTGCTTTACGTACAGAGACATTCACATCGCAGCGCATTGATCCCTGTTCCATATTGCCGTCACAGGTACCTAGGTATCTTAAAATGGACCGCAGCTTACGAACAAAGATTCCTGCTTCTTCTGGCGAACGCAGGTCCGGCTTTGTAACAATTTCCATCAAAGGAACGCCCGCACGGTTCAGGTCAACAAAGGTCTTTGTTGGGTGCTGATCATGCATGCTTTTTCCGGCATCTTGCTCTAGATGCAGGCGCTCAATCCCAATGGAACGAGAGGTTTCATCCGGCATATCAATGATCACAGTGCCTTCGCCGACAATCGGGTCAGAGTTCTGGGAAATCTGATAACCTGAGGGCAAATCGGCGTAGAAATAATTCTTCCGGTCAAAAACTGAGCGTTTGTTGATCTTTGCTTTAAGGCCAAGCCCTGTTTTAACAGCACCTAAAAGCGCAGCTTTATTCACAACAGGAAGCACACCAGGGAAGGCTGCATCAATAAATGATACTTGTGCATTGGGCTCTGCACCAAATTCAGTCGGGGCACCAGAAAACAATTTTGAATTCACAGTCATTTGAGCATGAACTTCCAGCCCAACGACGACTTCCCAATCGCCTGTATTACCTTTAATTACGTACATCGTATGCTCCTATCCTCAACCTTTAAAGGGCGTATGGGTAAAACCAACAGCCTTTTCCAAAACCTCTGCCGTGCGCAACATTGTCACCTCATCAAAAGGCTTACCAATCAGCTGCATTCCAAGCGGAAGTCCATCCTGAGCAATCCCACTTGGTAGTGAAATTGCAGGCATACCAGCCAAGCTGGCCGGCACTGTAAAGACATCGTTCAGGTACATAGCAATCGGATCTTTGTCTTTGTTACCAAGCGCAAAGGCTGTGCTTGGTGCCGTTGGCGTCAACAAAACATCAACTTTTTCAAAAGCCTGGTCAAAATCTTGACGAATTAGACGCCTTACTTTTAACGCTTTCACAAAGAATGCATCATAGTAACCGGCGGACAGAACGTAGGTTCCGATCATAATCCGTTG
>CAYGJW010000006.1:0-19515 GCA_964350415.1 uncultured Alphaproteobacteria bacterium | reverse complement strand
CATGAAATCTGGCGTTTCAACCTTTGCAGAAGTTGAGTCTTTTGGATCATAGCCTGCCGTTGCTTGCAGCATTAATGCTGAATCACGCACAGAACGCGTTAAAGGTCCTGCCTGATCAAGGGACGAAGCAAATGAAACCATACCCCAGCGCGAGCAACGACCATAGGTCGGTTTTAAACCAACGATGCCGGTAAAGGCTGCCGGCTGACGAATTGAACCACCGGTATCCGATCCCGTTGCACCGAAGCACAATCTTGCAGCAACAGCAGAAGATGAACCACCTGATGAACCACCAGCCGTTATATCTTGACTGTGCTCTTTTGATTTCCAAGGACTTCTTGCAGGGCCAAAATAGCTGGTTTCATTGGCCGACCCCATGGCAAATTCATCCATATTCGTCTTGCCCAGCATCACGGCGCCGGCATCCCATAAACCTTGCGTTACCGTTGATTCGTAAGGCGCAATAAAATTCTCCAACATATGCGACCCCGCTGTTGTGCGAAATCCCTTCGTGCAGAACAAATCTTTGATTGCCAAAGGAATCCCTTCAAGCAAACCAGCATCACCCTTAGAGCGCTTTTCGTCTGAGGCCTGAGCCTGCCCTAAAGCATGGTCTGCAGTAACCTCTAGAAAGGCATTCAGATCTTTTTGCGCTTCAATAGCCTTTAAGCAATCTTTCGTTAATTCAACAGAGCTCACCTCGCCGCTTTTCAGCTTAATAAGGGCTTCTTCGAGTGTAAAATCAAGCGTTGTCATTATTCTACCACCTTCGGTACCGAGAAAAATCCTTGCGTCGTATGTTCAGAATTTCCTAAAACATCTTTTGCTTGCAGACTGTGGTCCGCAACATCTTCTCTACAATTGTAAAGCTGTTCACTTACATTAACGAGCGGCTTTACAGAGTCCGTTTGAACTTCTTCTAACTGCTCAATCCATTGCATGATGTTGTTCAAGCTTGACGTTACATTTTCAAGCTGGTCGGCATTCATTTTAAGGCGCGCTAGATGGGCAACCTTGCGTACATCATCCTGAGTCAAGGACATCGATAAAACTCCTTTTTAATAAAGGGCAGATTAAAATCGGCAGTCTAAAAATCAAACACGACCGAAACTAAGGCCTCATTAATACAAGATCTCCTTACAAGCCGCAAGGATTCTATGTTAGGCACTTTACAAGCATAGTCTACAAAGCTATTCTTGTGCCTGGCACCCAAGGTTCAGTTTATGAAAATATTGCAGATTGACTACAGTTTAAACTTCACGATGCGACACAAAAAATAAGACTCTAATTTCAAACAGTTCTCTAGAAATGACAACAAATATCTCTCTTCAGCACAAGGCTTCGTCTAAATGAAATTCAAACTTATTTTTCTTAGACCCACCGCACACAGATTAGCAATTCTTTGGAAGTCCAGAACAAAGCACATTAATAATATTGGGCGTTTTTTCTCTATCAAGCACAGAAATCTAACCCCTTATTCTCATATACTGCACCGCGACCCCCTCTTTACACATCAGCCCACGTCAAAAAGCTCTCCAAACCTTGCACTTCTTTGTGGCTCTTCCCCTCTTTTGTTTACCTACAAAAAACAATCGATTGTAAGAACCCTTAACACCTATAAACCAACACCAGCAGATATAAAGCAAGCGGACCTATTTATGAATGCCCATAAAAATCATCATTCTGATGGATCAAGCGCAATGACGGATGAAAAAAAAGCCGTCCTTATTATTGCATTTGAAGACACGATGAGCAAAAAAGAAAAGCAGCTGGGGTGGGCGATTAATCTTATTAATCACGCATTAAGTCAGAACCCTGACGCGCAAATCTACATTGCACTATCTCCGGAAACATCTGCACTCACAACTCTGGTTGATTCTGCCCCCAGTCAAAATATTACGTTTATCGACCAATATGAAATATCCGATGTTCTGCACACAATTAAACAAGCGTATGTTTATAATAACGATATGGGGCTCGACTTCCTTATTCAAGACATCCCTGTACATGTATCGGGAACGCCATTTTATGCAGGATGGGGATTTACAACAGACCTAAGAAAGCAAAAAAACAGAAAGCGTAAGCATACCCTGTCTTCTTTTGTTGCAACTTATACGGCGAAGCACTTAAAAGCCTTAAACCATAAAACAAAGAAAAACACCCCCCTTAACAAGGCATTACAAAAAACCTGCAAACCTAATGACAAACGGCTTTTTGAAGACCTGCATTTTAATATCCTTGAGTATAACCGACTTAAAAAGCACAGCCTTGCAGAAGGCCTCTTACAAAAAGCAACCAGCATCAGGCCTAACAACTTCTCGCTCCATAGCTTGTCTGCAAAAATTTACCGTAAGCAGCAACCTATGAAAGCACTTGAGCATTACAAGGCAGCGCTTAAGCTACGCCCTTGCTCACCCAACCTATATTACGATCTTGCACAAACATACAGACGTGCTGGTATCTACAACTCAGAAACATCAAAAGCCTTTGAAAGAGCACTTGAAATCAATAACAACGTCAATTTCAAGCATATTGAAAGCTACGTTGATTATTTGTGGGAATATGAAGGGGTGACCGCAAAATTAATTGAGTTCTTGAAAAACACCACAAACCTTCAGGAATGCCCCGCAGGCCTGCGCCTCAAATATGCTGCTATTTTAAATGAAGCAGGATTTAGCTCTAAAGCATTTTGCGAGTATAAACAGGCCGTTGAAAATAATCCTAATTGCGCAGAAAAAAGCCGCTACCTTGCCCTTAAAGCTGCAGTCACAACAATTGACCCAAGCTGCCCTGGCGCTGCTCAGCATGAAAAAGACCTGTATAATACGTTACTCAAAACCCAAGGCGACTTTCGCAAACTGGTGCTTCAACATAAAGACTCTCTCTGTGTTGTCGGCAATTCCCCCTGCGAGATGGGCAAAGGAAAAGGGGACTTTATTGACAGCCACGACCTTGTCATCCGCTTTAATAATTTTTCGGTTAACTATCCCTTTTCCAAAGATTATGGAACAAAGACAAACGTTTGGGCAAAAACAACCCGTTTTCTAGAGATTGAGCGCCGCAATGTTAAGGATTTTGATCTTGTTCTTATTTCAGGATCCAACACCTATCACCGCAGCAATATTGGCTATACATTCTATCAAGAATGTGTTGACCAGGGCATTCCTGTTGATATCTTTCCTTCTTCTGTTGCCTTTGACGTCACCCAAAAGCTTGAGGCTCTTCCCAGTGCAGGCATTGTTCTGATTGCCTATTTGCATAGCATTCTCGGCCCCCTCGACCCTAAATCAATACTTGGATTTTCCTTTACCGATCAGCTAACCGGTGAGGCAAACCACTACTCAACAGGGAAAAAACAACTCGGATACAGGCATAACTGGGAGTCTGAAAAAGAACTGTACAAAACGCTAATAAGCCCAGACAATAAAACAAATATTGCAACCTAAATACATTAAATAGGAAAAATTGCGTGACAAAAAAACGTCTTTATACTCTTGAACTTGATAAAATTAGCTTTAATAAACTCTCAAAGTTTTTACCTCGTTACAACGTTAAACCCCTCGCTTGTGCAAAGGCAGGAGGCTCTAAAAAAAAGAAAGGCCTGAAAAAAAAGCTGCAACTTTTCAAAACACGGCTTCGTCAGATTTGTAAGTGCTTCTTCCTCAAACCTCATGCTTTTATCCTTTGGGGCCCTAAGAAGCCTTCACGCTTTATAGAACGTATTTCAAACAGACTTAACATTCCAATCATTTATTTTGAACCCGTTTTCAGCCCATCCAGCTTAAAAAAACATCACCCAGAACAAGCTTATAAGCTGACGAAAGCCCATGACTTGAATCTTCCCCTGGCAGGCATTCTTGATCTGGCCCACAGATATTTTAATACCCCTTATATCAACCGTACGGTTAATACGCTCAATAATCATAGCTTTGATACACAGACTATTGAGCGCGGGAAGAATGCTATTGATTTACTCATTAAAAATCGAATCCTCAGCGAACTTATCCCCCCAGAAAAAACCATTCACACCTATGAAAACTGCGTTCTTATTTTAGGGCAATCCCCACAAGAACTTCAGCTTAACGACGGCAATGGATTTTCTTTTAATAACCTTGTCCGTACTGCAGCAAAAGAGCATCAAAATAAAACCATAGTCTATCTCCCTACTGATGATGTCATGGCAGCACCTGATAGTGACTTAAACCACCCAATACATGTCAGCCACCTTTGTACAATCAAAACGAATCGCGAAAGCTTATATTCCTATCTTAACAAGACGACAACTGTCTACACCCACTCTGACTTCATGGGCTTTGACTTTTTGATTAGGGGCGCGAATATTATTACTTTTGGCGTTCCTTTTTATGCAGGCTGGGGGCTTACTGATGATCGAGACCTGCAAAAGCCTCGCAAAAGAACGCTGACATTGCCCGAGCTTGTTGCAGGTGTTTATTGCCTTGCGACCCATTACTTTGACCCGGCCAGTGATAAAATGGTTCCTTTTGAGGATGCGATTGAAAAAATCATTGAAATGAAGCCTCATATTATTGCGACAGAACTGATCCATCTTGGAAATCAGGCTGAAAAGAAAAAGTCTTTTTCAAAAGCAGAGGCTTATTATAAGCACGCCTTGTCGCTTAAACCTGAAAGCGGCCAGACCTTATGGAAGCTAGGCACAACACTGAACAACCAGGCGAAGTATTCTGAGGCAATTGAATTTTTTGAAAAAGCCGTTGAAATTGACCCCAGCGTTGCGGCATGGAACTTTGACCTAGCAAGAGGATGGAAACGAACAGGGAAATATAACAGTAAAATAAAAGAGTGCTATACCGCTGCAGTCAAGCAGACGAATTACTCTAATTTCAGATACCTTAGCACCCTCATTAATTACAAATGGATTACAGAAGGCATTAGCCGAAACCTGCTCGATCTTACAACAAAAGCCTTTCGTAAACGCAAGTTTATTCCGCCTTCCATTCTGCTTAAATACGCCGCAATTCTTAATGAAGCGGGGTTCACTTCGGATGCTTTAATGCGCTACAAGCAAGCCATTAAACTGAAGCCTTCTTGTATTGATCAACGACGTTACTTAGCGCTGAAAGCGATGGTCACGTCTGTTGAGCCTGGCATCCACGGGGCATCCTCTTATGAACGCGATATTTTCAATAAATATAAAAGCCAGCAAGGTCGATTCAAACAGCTCATTCAAAAACATAAAAACGATTTTTGCGTCATTGGGAACTCCCCTTGTGAACTTGGAAAGAATCAAGGTGAGGCTATTGATAAAAACAGTCTTGTGATCCGCTTTAATAACTTCGCAACCGATTATCCTTATTGTAAGGATTACGGTAAAAAGACTAATATTTGGGTAAAAACAACAAACTTTGTTGATGTTAAACGCCGGGATCTTTCTGATTTCGAACACATTCTACTTTCAAGCGCCAATATTGAAAATACAGGATCGCAAGGGACAAGTGATATCTTTGAATTCATTGAACTTGGTAAAACAGTTGAAGCCTACCCGCAGCAGATTGTTTTAGAGGTTATCAGCAAGCTTAACACCCCCCCCAGCGCAGGCATTCTATTGCTTTACTGGATCTACAAACTAACAGGCCCCATTGACCGTAAGCATGTGTATGGTTTTTCCTTCACAGATCAGGGACGCGGCGAATCTTCTCACTATTTTGAGAAATCCACCAACCACGGCTATCGTCATAATTGGGATTCAGAAAAAAGCTTCTTTGAGACGCTTTTAAAGTAAGCAGCGCGCTGATGATTCAGTGAACCAAAGCGCACTCAATATTAATTGCGACTCTATCAGGCGAGTGCGAGGCAACTTTGACCGAAGAAATTTTAGCGTACCTAAGAGTACGTGAATTCTCGGAGGACAAAGTTAACACTGCAATCGTCCATAGAATCGCAATTAATCGCAGAGAAGGGGAAAGGAAAGATCCTGATGAGCTAACCCCATCAAGTACGATATATACCCATTCAAACGCTTTTTATTTTTAAAGGGCGGCTTATACATACCCCCATAAACCGCCGGTGTTTTGGGAATCGGGATATTCGTTGCCGACACCTTAAAGGCCTCATTCCGAAAACTTAAATCATAGGTTAAACGCCCGGCTTTTTTTTGTGGGGTCAGGTCCAGAAGCACGGCTTTACTTAAATGCGGTTGAGGCCTTGGAGCTTTACCGCTGGGGTTCGGCACCCCAAAAGGCTTAATCCGCACCATGCCGCCATCTTCATGCGTGTAGATATCCATGGGCACAGCTTCCGGATCACTGGGATCATTTGTCTTGGTTCCGTCATGGCGCCAATACATCACTGACCCCATATTCTTCCCTGCAAACAAGGCCTTTCGCTCATAAGAAAAACCCGCAGACTTCAGAAGATTATGGATTTCTTCTGGGGTTTTATTCTCTAAGACCAGATCCTTTATAGAAGAAGCTCGATCCCCTTTGATAAATTCTGCGATGGCCTTATTCAGCATCGGATTTTTTTCTAGATGATAAAGATCCCAAATACCGCCGCGCTGACCAAAGGGAGCTTCTAAAGCGCGCTTTGCCGCATCAACACCGTACTGATAATCCTCACTTGTATAGGCAGCTCTCGGCTTCACCAAGCAAGTTAAAGGCTTATGTCCTGGGTATTGTCCAGCATCGTTTATCACCTCATTTGAGGCAAACCACGTATAATAACTTATAAAGCCAAGCACAATGACCGAAGCCAAAATAACTAACCTACCTGCCCGACACTTCATCAATCTACTCCTAAGAACTGTAATTACATCCTTCTTATAGCAGCAAAAACAAATCAGCTATATAAAATCCTTGTCATTAAAGAATATTTGCCTATATCAGACTAAGGATTCACCGATGAGGGGTATAAATTATGACTGCAGAAAAATTTGAATTTCAAACAGAAGTAAGCAAACTTTTAAATATTGTTACCAATGCGCTTTACAGCGACACAGAGGTCTTCCTGCGGGAAATCATCTCGAATAGCTCTGATGCCTGCGATAAGCTTCGCTATGCAGCCCTAACCAATGCTGACTTGCTTGAGAAAGACGCTGACTTTAAAATTACGCTGACTGCAGAC
The DNA here is from genome assembly GCA_964350415.1 of uncultured Alphaproteobacteria bacterium. Lineage (GTDB taxonomy): Bacteria > Pseudomonadota > Alphaproteobacteria > CAYGJW01 > CAYGJW01 > CAYGJW01. The sequence goes on along the minus strand of CAYGJW010000006.1, from coordinate 12,414 downwards.
AAAGAAGCCAAGACGTTGACTATTGCTGATAACGGAATTGGGATGAGCCGCGATGATTTGATCGCGAATCTTGGTACCATTGCCCGTTCTGGAACGGCTGCGTTTATTGAACAGCTTGAAAAACAAAAATCTGACGATCTCTCAATGATCGGCCAATTTGGCGTCGGGTTCTATTCCGCGTTTATGGTTGCTTACGAAATTGACGTTATTACCCGTAAAGCTGGCGAGAAAGAAGCGTGGGTTTGGACCTCTCAAGGACAAGGCGCTTACAGCATTGATAAAACCGAAAAAGCTGAGCGCGGCACAACCATCATCCTGAAGCTAAAAGACGATTGTCTTGAATTCGCAGAAAGTGCCCGCCTAGAGCACATTACAAAAAAATACTCTGACCACATTGCGATTCCAATCCAGTTTACCTCAACAAATGCGGAAGAAGAGGACAAAACCCTTAACACGGCTTCTGCACTTTGGGCGCGTCCTAAATCAGAGATTACAGCAGAGCAGTACAAAGAATTTTACCACCACTGCGCCCATGCCTATGATGAGCCGGCAGCAACCATGCATTTTGATGTCGAGGGTGTTCTCGCCTACAAAGGCCTGCTTTTCATTCCAGGCAGCAAGCCTTATGATCTGTTCCAGCCTGAGCGCCTGAACAAGCTGAAACTGTATGTGAAAAAGATTTTTATCACAGATAATTGCCAAGAGCTTTTGCCGCCATACTTACGCTTTGTACAGGGCGTGATTGATTCTGAGGATCTGCCTTTAAACATCAGCCGCGAGATGCTGCAAAAGAATCCAATGCTCAGCAAAATGAATTCTGCGATCACCAAGCGCGTGCTTAACACACTAACGACCACAGCTAAAAAAGACGCTGAAAAATACCAGGTTATTTGGGAGAATTTCGGCACGGTTCTGAAAGAAGGACTTTATGACGATGCAACAAACCGCGAAACGCTCCTCGAGCTCAGCCGCTTTAAATCATCAACGACCGAAGGCCTTATCAGCCTTGATGATTATGTGTCGCGCATGAAAGAAAATCAGGATACCATTTACTTCCTGACCGGTGAGGATCTGAAGACCATTGAGCGCAGCCCGCAACTTGAAGGCTTCAAGTCTCGCGGCATTGAAGTTCTGTTGATGGATGATGCTGTGGACCGCTTCTGGGTGTCATCTGTAAATGAGTTTAAAGGCAAGCAGTTTAAATCTATTAGTCGCGGCACCTCTGATCTTGATAAATTTGAGGCAGAAGACAAAAAAGCTGAAGAAACTGCAGATAAGCCCAACATGGATAGTCTTATCGGCTTCATGAAAACGGCACTGAAAGATAAGGTTAAAGACGTTAAGACAACGAATCGCTTGACTGAAAGCCCTGTATGCCTGGTTTCTGACGAATCAGCCCTGGACCCTCAGCTTGAGGCAATGCTGAAGCAACACGGCCAACTTGGTAGCCTCTCATTGCGTATCCTTGAGATTAACCCAAGCCATCCCATGATTGCAGCCTTTGCGGATGCCTATGCAAAAGATAACAAAGCCGCCGATCACGCAGATATGGCTAGCATTTTGTTGGATCAAGCAAAAATTGCAGAAGGAGAAAATCCTGAAGAACCTGCGCTTTTTGTTAAAAAGGTCAATGGGTTCATCAAAAAAAGCTTTGCTGCATAGTCAGGAACAATCAAACCACTCAGAAAGGATCTCTAAGAAATTAGAGGTCCTTTCTTATATCTATCCATAGAATCCTGCACAAAAATCTCTACGATCAAGCCATTTTTTTGTCAGCTTCGGACTTTGCGATAAAATGCGGTAATCACGTTTCGCCGCTTTTGTCACACGCTTTAGCTCAATATATTTTGAAAGAAGTGCTTTATTTTTCAAATGACTTCTAATCAATGTTTTCCTAACCTTTTTCTTGGCATCCTCACATAAATCAACAATTTGCTTAATGCGGTACTGCTTATCCTGCGATGACGAAGCCTGCACAGAACCCAGGCCAACAAAAATTGTGACAATAAATACAGGCATTAATAAATGCATAAGAGCCTCCTATATTATGATCTCTTATGTCTTATTCTAATGAATAAACGTTAATTTTTTATGAAGGCAGAAAAGTATTCATCTTAAAAGCTATCTTTGAGTTTTCGTATATGTGTGAAGCACTCAATATCAGACATTTTTCCAAGCCCAAGCGCATTCTTAAATTTTTGATTGTCTGCTTTTAGGAATGGATTAAATTGTTTCTCCATCCCTAGCATGGATGGAACTGTGGCTTCACCTCGATGTCTTTTAGCCCGAACATCAAAAGCTAACTGTATAAAAGCTGTATCTTCTATTCCTAAATTTTCAATAAATTCTAAGTTTGATTCAGTGTATTCATGGCCGCAATACACTTTTGTGGCATCCGGCAAATTCCGAAGTTTGCATAAACTTTTCCACATTTGCTCAGGACTACCCTCAAATAACCTGCCGCATCCCAACGAAAACAGCGTATCTCCACAAAAGACCACTTGGTCTTGCTGTCCATAATAAGCGATATGTCCCAAAGTATGCCCGAACACCTCGATAACCTTAAAGGCTGAGCTTCCAATATTGACAATATCTCCTTCGATCACCGTTTGATTCAAGCCAGGGATGCGCCCTTTATCGCCTCTAAAGCCGATAACTTTGGCTCCATAATGTTTTTGCAAGGCTTCATTACCGCCCACATGGTCAAAGTGATGATGCGTATTTAAAATAAAATCCAGCGACCAGCCTTGTTTTTCTAAGCAATCAATAACCGGCTGATGCACTGCAGGATCAACAACAGCCGTCACATTTTCCTGGGCATCATGCAAAATATACACGTAGTTATCTGTCAAAACAGGAACTTGTTTGATGATAAGCATGTGTATTTCTCCATAAAAAGGTGTTCATCAACTAAAGCAAACTCTACACTTAAATTGGGAATAACTGAAGCTAAACGATAAGCCTATGCAACCGGACGCAATTGATCTTCGAGACTTCTACGATTCACGCCTTGGGCAGATGGCCCGGCGCATGATTCGACGCAAAATCAGCATGCTTTGGCCGAATGTTAAGAATCAACGTATTCTTGGTTTGGGGTTTGCCTCCCCCTATCTACGGCCTTTTCTTGGCCATGCTGAGCGGGTGATCGCCGCTATGCCCGCATCTCAGGGCGTTATTAACTGGCCGCTGGATAGAGATAATTTAACGGTGCTCGTCCATAAGCATGAGACCCCTTTTCCAGATGCTTTTTTTGATAAAGTGATTTTAGTGCATAGCCTAGAGGCCACAGCGAAAACCCGCCAACTCTTGCGTGAGGCTTGGCGTGTCCTTAAGCCTAATGGCCGGCTTCTGGTCATTACACCAAACCGTCGCGGCATTTGGGCACGGCTTGATAAAACACCCTTTGGCCACGGTCATCCCTATTCAACAACTCAGTTGGCCCTGGCCTTGCGCGAATCCATGTTTACCCCTCTTATAAAGGCCAGAGCGCTTTATATGCCGCCCACCGCCTGGTCCTTTATTTTCAGGACTGCACCTTTGTGGGAGAAAATTGGCGGGCGTTTTTTCCGAAAGTTTGCAGGCGTTCTTTTAATGGAAGCCAGCAAGCAAGTCTATGCCACGCATCCCCCCTTACTTGCAGAGAAAGACTATAAACGCGCCAAGGTATCCGTTTCTTCAAATGCATACAAAGAAAGACAAACACACCCTGATATCAATAAGCATAACGAGTGAGGAGTCAACGAAACACCCCCCTAATTCAGCTTATCCTCACCTTACCCAGCGTATCTGTACTCAAGAAACCAAAGATTTTACTTGACGTTTGTAGTGCCCTGCCATTATAAGTAGCACAAGATTCCATACTAACGATTAAGAGATGTTTAATGGCTAACTGTTCTTCAGCTAAAAAACGTATTCGCCAAATTGAACGGCGTACAGTAGTAAACCGCGACCGCATCAGCCGCATTCGCACCTTTGTAAAAAAGCTTGAGCTTGCAATTGAAAGCAAAGATGCTGCAGCTGCACGCGAAGCATTTAAGGTTGCACAACCTTATCTTCACCAAGGCGTAACAACGGGTGTCATGCATAAAAACACAGTAGCTCGGAAGCTTTCAAGACTATCCCAGCGTGTTAAGGCCCTTGCGTAGTAACTGCCCTAACTTTTTATGTTCTGGCGTTGCGCAAGCATCGTACTCGTAGTAGACTTCACGGACCAGCCTAGACCGACAGCACGCTGTTAAAAAGGGCTGGTATCCTTCTTTTTTGTCAAAAATCAAGCCAGGTTATAATTCCGTGGAATCAGCGTTACAACAGCAAACACAGCACCCCTCTTCGACCTCTGACCAAATCGGGGACGATGCCTGGGGGAACGTAAAACGACAACTCAAAGCGAAGCTTGGTGATGCTGCTTTTAAAAGCTGGCTAGAGCCTCTTAAATACGCTGAGATTAAAAGTGATATCGTTCACTTCACGCTTCCTACAAAATTTATGCGTCAATGGGTGACCAATCACTATGGCGACGAAATTTTAAAACTGTGGCGCGCAGAACTCCCTACCTTAGCGGGTATTACCATCGACGTTGCACCAAGCATCAAGCTTGCTAATGTTGACCAAAAGGCTGCAAACCAAGAAGTCAGTACAACGCCGGCACATGTTGCTGAGCCTACTCAATTAGAATCACCAAAAAACAGCATTCTAAGCGCACCGCTTGACCCTCGCCTGACCTTTGACAATTTTGTTGTCGGAAAGCCGAACGAGCTTGCTTTTGCGGCAGCACGCCGGGTTGCTGAATCCCCTGTCGCTCCGTTCAACCCGTTATTCCTTTACGGTGGTGTTGGACTTGGTAAAACCCATCTTATGCACGCCATTGCGTGGCATATTCGATCAACCTCACCAGAACGCACAGTGGCCTATCTTTCCGCTGAAAAGTTCATGTATCAGTTCATTCGCGCCATCCGCTACAAAGATACAGTTTCGTTTAAAGAGCAATTTCGTAACGTCGATGTTCTAATGATCGATGATGTTCAATTTATTGGCGGTAAGGATTCGACGCAGGAAGAATTTTTTCATACCTTCAACGCTCTCGTTGACCAAAATCGGCAAGTTATTATTTCTGCAGATAAATCGCCTTCCGATCTTGAGGGCCTTGAAGAACGCTTGCGCTCTCGACTTGGTTGGGGATTGGTTGCGGACATTCACCCAACAACTTATGAATTGCGCCTCGGCATCATTGAGGCAAAAGCAGATAAGCTGAAGATTGATATTCCGAAGAAAGTTTGTGAATTTCTGGCCTATAAGATCACCTCAAATATCCGTGAGCTTGAAGGTGCCCTTAACCGCATTGCGGCGCATGCAACGCTTGTTGGACGTGCTATTTCTGTTGAAACCGTTCAAGAACTTCTCAAAGACTTGCTTAGGGCCAATGATAAGCGGCTTTCCTTAGAGGATATTCAGAAGCAAGTAGCTGAACACTACAGCATTCGCACGGCAGAGATCCTTTCTGCTGGCCGTGCTCGAGCCATTGCCCGCCCACGTCAAATTGCCATGTATCTTGCAAAAAAGCTTACAACTTTGTCTTTGCCTGAGATTGGGCGTAAGTTTGGTGGCCGCGATCATACAACGATTATGCACGGCGTTAAGACCATTGAAAAACTGATTGAGACCGATCAAGAAGTTGCAGAAAATGTTGAACTTCTACAAAAAATCTTACAAAGCTAATTTACACTTGAAGATTCAAGCGTCAGTGCTACATTGAACACCCAATATGTGTGAGAGTTTAGACTATGAAAATTACCCTTGAACGCGACGTTCTACTTAAGACCCTTAGCCACGTTTTAGGCGCGGTTGAAAAACGTAATACGATTCCCGTACTTTCGTTTATCCTCGTTCAAGCCAAAAACAGTCAAGTTACTTTTACAGCAACGGACCTTGATCTTGTCATCTCAGAAACGATTGATTCTGCAGTTGAAAAAGATGGTGAAGCAACCATTCAAGCTCACACACTCTTTGATATTGCCCGCAAACTTGCGGATAAAAGCACCATTGATATTCAATCTTCTGAAGGCCGCGTTACCCTGATCTCAGGACGTTCGCGCTACAAGCTTGCAAGTCTACCTTCTCGGGATTTCCCGAACCTAGAAACTCAAGAATTTCCGCATCATTTCAAGCTACCTGCTTCTGAACTTTTGATGCTTATTGATAAAACACGCTTTGCAATCTCTACGGAAGAAACGCGATACTACCTTAATGGCATCTACTTACATGCGATCAAAGTGGGTGACGAAACCCTACTTCGGTCCGTTGCAACAGACGGTCACCGTCTTGCGCAAACGTCTTTGCCACTTCCAGAAGGTGCTGAGAATATTCCAGGCGTTATTGTTCCGCGTAAAACCGTTGAGAACCTCAGAAAACTTCTTGATGATCATCAAGAAGCCCACGTTGAGATCAGCCTCTCTGAAAATGCTGTTCGTTTTAATATTCTTGGTGCGTTCCTAACCTCTAAGCTTATTGACGGTACATTCCCGAACTATGAGCGCGTTATCCCTACAAATAATGACAAAACAATTCTCTTAGACCGGGCGCAGTTTTCACATGCTATTGACCGCGTATCCGTTGTTGCAACAGACAAGACGAAGGCTGTAAAGCTTTCTTTCAAGTCTAATCTCCTTACCCTCACATCGAATAGCCAAGAAAATGATAGCGCGCGTGAAGAAATCGAAGCGCCATACGAAGCGGATCCGGTTGAGATTGGTTTTAACGTCCGTTATCTTTTGGACGTTGCCCACAATGTTGATTCCGACGACATCCAAATTGCCATGAGTGAATCTTCAGCGCCTGTGATTGTCACGGGAACGAATGAACCAAACACGCTTTACGTGCTTATGCCCATGAGGGTCTGACGCTGGTCTCCCTCTTTAAAGCCCCAGATCGTCACGTGATTGCGCCTACGAAAGTAAGCAGCCTTAGGCTAACACACTTCAGAAACTACGCATCGACTCATATTACGCTAAATAAAACACATGTTGTGCTGACAGGCCCAAATGGTGCGGGTAAAACAAATACCTTAGAGGCTATATCCCTACTCAGTCCAGGGCGAGGCATTAAGAATGCGTCTGTAACAGATCTTCCAAACCTTTTGCATTCGAAAGGTCTGGGCTGGGGGATTCAAGCAACGGTTGAATCTGCAGGTGAGTCCTTGGATATTTGCACAGGTCAAGCTGCAATTGCGGCCAGCAATCAACGTAAATTAACCATCAATGACAAAGCTTTCCGCAACCACCCCCATGTGCAGCACCCGCTATCTTTAATCTGGTTAACACCACAAGATGGCAGTATTTTTCTAGAGGGCAGCGAGGGGCGCAGGCAGCTTATCGACCGAATGATTCAGGGGATTAACCCCCATCATAACCAATGCCTACAAGATTATGAAAAAGCCAAGCGCAACCGTTTGCAACTGCTCAAAGAAAACCGCCAAGATCCTTTGTGGCTTAATGCGCTCGAACAAACTATGGCCAGTACCGGTGTTGCCATTGCCGCGAACCGATTAAATCTTATTACCCAACTTAATGCTTTGCGGACAACGGACCCAGGTCCTTTTCCTGAAACGAAGATCGATTCTATTTGCCCCATTGAATTAGCGCTGGAACAACAGCCCGCACTTGATGTTGAAGACAACCTTAAAGAAATATTCTTCGAAAAGCGGGACCTAGATGCGAAAACAGGGCGTACAAATAAGGGGCCACACCGGGCTGACTACCAGGTGACGCACCTACAAAAAGGGCTGTCTGCACCACTTTGCTCCACTGGCGAGCAAAAAGGACTGCTAATTCGCATAATTTTAACCTATTGCGAGCACCTTATGCTGGAACATTCTAAGTCACCTGTGCTATTAATTGATGAGGTCGCTGCGCATTTGGATCAAGCAAGGCGCGAAGCACTCTTTGAAAGGATTTTGGATCTAAATATTCAAACATGGCTGACCGGGGTTGACCCTCAGCTTTTTGCACCTTTGAAAGGGTCTGCCGATTTCATCTCCGTTCAAGACGGAAATTTTGTAGAACACTGTTAGATGGACATATAAATTCGATGACGAATAATCAGGAAACTCCCGAAGAATACGGCTCACATTCGATTAAGGTCCTACGCGGTCTCGACGCCGTTCGTAAGCGCCCAGGAATGTATATTGGCGATACCGATGACGGTAGCGGACTCCACCACATGGTCTATGAAGTTGTCGATAATGCAATCGATGAATCCTTGGCCGGTCACTGTGATTCAATTCAGGTTACCGTCAACAAAAATGGCTCTGTTACCGTACGCGATAATGGCCGGGGTATTCCTGTTGCCATTCACCATGAAGAAGGTGTTTCTTCAGCCGAAGTTATTATGACTCAGCTGCATGCGGGCGGTAAATTCGATCAGAACTCCTACAAGGTCTCTGGCGGCTTGCACGGTGTTGGTGTTTCCGTTGTGAACGCCCTATCCTCTTTGCTAGAGCTTCGCGTTTGGCGCGAAGGCAGTGAACATTACATGCAGTTCAAACATGGTGATCCAGTTGAACCATTGGCAATTGTCGGCCCTTCTGACAAAACAGGGACTGAAATTACATTCCTGCCTTCAACTGCAACTTTCACACAAGTTGAGTTCTCACTCGATACCTTAACGCATCGCCTACGCGAGTTGGCCTTCCTTAATTCAGGCGTGCACATTACGCTTACAGATGACCGCCCTGTTGAGCCCATCAGCACAGTCCTGCATTATGATGGTGGCATCGAGGCCTATGTTAAGTACCTGGACCGCAGCAAAACGGCCCTCCACGAAGAAACCGTTGTCATTTCTGGCGAACGGGATGATATTGTTGTTGAGGCAGCGCTTGAGTGGAATGATAGCTATCACGAGACAACGCTTTGTTTCACTAATAACATTCCCCAGCGTGATGGTGGTACCCACCTTGCCGGTTTCCGTGCCGCGCTTACCCGGACCATCAATGCCTATGCTCAAGATAGCGGCATTGCCAAGAAGGAAAAAGTGAATTTACAAGGGGATGACGCCCGTGAAGGACTGACTTGTGTGCTTTCTGTTAAGGTTCCGGATCCGAAATTCTCGTCTCAAACCAAGGATAAACTGGTTTCATCTGAGGTTCGCCCTGTTGTTGAAAGCCTTATCAGCGACAAACTAAAACAATGGTTTGGCGAAAACCCAGGCGAAGCGAAGAAAATTCTTAGCAAGATTGTAGAGGCAGCCGCTGCCCGTGAGGCAGCCCGGAAAGCCCGCGAAATGACGCGCCGTAAAGGGGCGCTGGATATTGCAAACTTGCCGGGGAAACTATCTGACTGTCAGGAAAAAGACCCTGCAGCCAGCGAAGTCTTCCTTGTTGAGGGAATCAGCGCCGGCGGGACTGCTCGTCAGGGCCGTGACCGTAAGACTCAAGCCATCTTGCCCCTTCGCGGTAAGATTCTGAATGTTGAGCGTGCACGTTTCGACAAGATGATTAGCTCTCAAGAAATTGGCACGCTGATTGCAGCGCTTGGAACCGGGATTGGTCGCGAAGAATTCAATGTTGAAAAAACCCGCTACCACAAAATCATCATCATGACCGATGCAGATGTTGATGGAAGTCACATTCGTACGCTTATTTTGACGTTCTTCTTCAGACAAATGCCTGAGCTCATTGAAAAGGGTTACCTGTACATTGCCCAACCGCCGCTTTATAAGGTGAAAAAGGGTCAATCCGAAGTTTACCTTAAAGATGAAAAAGCCTTCGAAAAGCATATCATTGATGCCGGTTCTTCCGAAGCCATGATGACGCTGCATGACGGCACACAAATTGCGGGAAGTGATCTGGTTGACTTGGTTGAAAAAGCGCAAAGCTTCCGTTCACAGCTGGCGCCTTTATGCCGAATGTCCCAGAACAGCAGCGTGCTTGAGCATGCAGCGCTTGCAGGTGCACTAACCTTAGAGGCCGTCGAAGATGCAAACAAAGGCACAGCATTTGCCGCCGCCATTGCCGCTCGTCTAAATGTTTTCACCACCGAGAATAATGAAAAGTGGGAAGGTCTGTACGAGAACCAAAGCATCGCCCTCGCGCGCACCGTACACGGAGTGACCGAGCGCCGCTTCCTTGACCGCAGCATTATTCAAACCAATGAAGCGCAAGCGATGCATCAGCTACGAGAAAGCTTTGATGGGCTATTTGATGGTCGGGCGACCCTTAAGACCAAAGCCGGAGATTTCAAGATCACTGGACCTGAGAGTCTTGCTGCAGCAATCTTTGAGGCCGGTAACAAAGGCGTGTCCATTCAGCGTTATAAGGGACTGGGCGAAATGAACCCAGAGCAGCTATGGCAGACAACCATGGATCCGAATGCGCGCGTCCTATTGCAAGTTAAAATCGACCATGCGGATTCTTCTGAGGAAGTTTTCTCAACGCTTATGGGCGACCTTGTTGAGCCGCGCCGTGACTTTATCGTTGAGAATGCGCTGAAGGTTAAAAACCTCGACGTATAGAGCCAAGATTAAAAATGGACAGTGTTTTAAAAGGCCTCGCTTGTTATAAGGAAATTCTTATTTCAAGTGAGGACCATAACTCAAACGAAGAAAAGCAAAGCTTTTTCCTTGAAAAGCACAGTACAAAAGAAGGCACTTGGGGCCATCTACAGCTTCAATCCGGCACCTTTGACTTTGTCTTTCTGGACGGTGCGGGACAAGAGCTCTCCCGTCATAAGATTAATCCTGAAAAACCGCAGATTCTGATCCCACCATCTGCATGGCATAAGATTGTTCCAACGGGCACCAGCTTTTCCGCCACCTTGTCTTTCTATTGCAGGCCGCATCGTTATTTCAATAAAAAGCATGGGCTTGGTAATGTGCATGGCGATTTGCTTCATGCTTACCAGACCTATCTGCAAACTGAAAAAAACATGAATATTCTTGATATTGGCTGCGGTTCTGGCAGAAACTTGTTGTATATGGCTTTGGCTGGTCACCAGGTGATGGGCGCCGATATCAACCAGCCAGCACTGGAAAAAATTAATGCGATTGCCCAGCAAGAGAATCTGAGCAATGTAACGACAGCCACTCACGACTTACACCAACCGATGCTGCTGGCCGACCAGTCCTATGATCTAGTTGTTTCAACTGTAAGCTTACAATTCCTTGAGCCTCAACGCATCCCTTCACTCTTGCAAGAACTTCAGCAAGCAACAAAGGCTGGCGGCAAGCATGTGTTGGTCTTCCCGGTTGGTGCTGCGCAATTTGAGCTGCCCGCATCCTTTAAGTACTTACCTGAAAGCAAAGAGCTCTATCATTTCTACCAAGACAGTGGCTGGTCGATTTTAGAATACACAGAATCCACAGGCACCCTACACAGACTGGACGAGCGCGGCCGCCCCATCCAAGGATTGTTTGGATTTCTTGTGGCGCAAAAAATTCATTAACTCACTATTCGCCTGTTAATTAAATTCCCTACGAAATTTTTCAATTAACCGCGACGCTTCATCTCCTATAAAACCAATAGATGCCTCCATCTTAGCCGCAGAATTCCTAAGTTCACGGGCAGATAGCAACCAATTATAGGACCCTTCTATGTACTGATCATTATCAATAAACAAGGTCTTACGATGCAATCCATTCACAGCTCTAAGATTAATATTCTTTCTTAAATACTTAAATCTTCCAGAAAGAATGAAATCTAAATACTTCCTAAGACGACCTTTTTCATATTCTGGGTTATAAAACAAATTAAGTTTTTTTCCTGATTGTAAAAAACTGATAAGAAGATCAGAAGGAAAGAATGTCTGCAAAAAACCGTCACATCCTGACACAAAAGGAACACATATCGTGATTTGATCTCTCGCTTCTTCAAAGCAACTGACAAATAATTCATCATGCTGACAAGGCGTATTGAGAATGAAAAAAGAATTTTCATCTGTTTCAAATTGATATTCAAGTCGTGGTAGGTTTTCAAACCACTTCTGCATATAGCTAGATAGCTGTGAACTGAAATCAAGAGCTCTATACTTCTTAAGAACCTCCCATAGACAATCGACAACAGGTTGCAGATTATCCCCTTCAAGCACAATGGACGCATTTTCGCTTACGCCACGCCAAGGATCAGCAAGCCAGTCATAGGATCCGCAAGCAATTTCCTTGCTATCAACAACGAAGAGTTTTGCATGAAATGTTGCTTCTTCAATTTTCATATTTCTTAAGTTACTCAAATAATTTAAGCTGGGTATTGAAGCAATTGTATTAGCATACAGATAAAACTTTACCCCACGCTTATTCGCATTCTCTATCGCTTTACGCAAAGCTGTACCACGTCGAATATGAGCAGTAAAATTGTAAGAAGTAATTAAAACAGATTTTTTTGCACGATTGATCGCACCGATCATAAAATCCTGATGTTCTTGGGGAGTT
>CAYGJW010000005.1:0-21757 GCA_964350415.1 uncultured Alphaproteobacteria bacterium | reverse complement strand
AAGTCCACAGCTGCTTTGTTGAATGATATTGATAAAGACACCGTTGATTTTCAGCCAAACTATGATGACTCGTTAACAGAGCCGTCTGTACTGCCTGCAGAATATCCAAATCTGCTTGTGAATGGGGCAGGGGGGATCGCTGTAGGGATGGCAACAAACATTCCGCCGCATAACCTTGGCGAAGTGATTGATGCATGTTGTGCTTATCTTGATCATCCAGAAATTACAAACGAAGAATTGATGGAATACATCAAGGGTCCTGATTTTCCAACAGGTGGACTAATTCTGGGTCGAGGCGGCGCACGTTCAGCCTTTATGACAGGGCGTGGGTCGATTCTTATTCGGGCGAAAACCAATATTGAAGAAATTCGCAAAGACCGTGAAGCTATTATTGTTACAGAAATTCCTTATCAGCTGAATAAATCGCGCCTTATGGAGCGGATTGCTGAAGTCGTTCGCGATAAAATGGTTGAAGGTATTTCAGATCTTCGTGATGAATCCAGCCGTGAAGGTGTTCGGGTTGTGATCGAAGTTAAACGTGACGCGATGGCTGAGGTCGTGCTGAATCAGCTTTATAAGCACACACCTTTGCAAACAAGCTTTGGTGCGAACATGTTGGCGATTTGTGACGGTAAGCCGTTATTGCTGGATTTACGCTCTATCCTGGTTGCCTTCGTTCAATTCCGTGAGCAGGTGATTACCCGCAGGACACGCTATTTATTAGCAAAAGCCCGGGAACGCGCTCATGTCTTGATTGGCTTGGCTGTTGCTGTTGCAAATATTGATCCGATCATTGCGCTTATTCGTAAAGCAAAAGATCCTATCACAGCCCGGACAGAGCTGATGGCAAAAGGCTGGCCCTATGATACGGTTAAGCCGCTTATTCGTTTGATCGATAATGTTGATGCCGAGGACATGCAAGAGCTTTATCACTTCACAGAAGTGCAGGCGAGAGCGATTCTTGAATTAAGATTGCAAAAGCTGACAGGTCTTGAGCGTGATAAGATCGATAATGACCTGAATACGTTGGTTGAAGAAATCAAAGATTTCCTTGGAATACTTGGTTCGCGCGAACGTCTTTACGACGTTATGCGTGATGAATTTTTGGCTGTGAAAGAAAACTTTGCCGTGCCAAGACGTTCAGAAATCATTGAAGGTGATTTCGATCACGATGAAGAAAGCTTGATTCAAAAAGAAGAAATGGTCGTGACGGTAAGCCACAAAGGCTACATCAAGCGTGTGCCACTTTCGACTTATCGTGCGCAAAAGCGTGGCGGTCGTGGGCGTTCCGGTATGTCGACCCGCGATGAAGATTTTGTAACAAAAGTCTTTGTTGCCAATACGCATACGCCGATTTTGTTCTTCTCAAGCCGTGGTATCGTCTATCAGCTGAAAGTTTACAAGTTGCCGCTCAGTTCACCGCAAGGTCTTGGTAAGGCTGCTGTGAATCTGTTACCGCTTGAAAAAGACGAAAAAATTTCAACAATCATGGCGCTGCCGGAAGATCAAGCAACCTGGGGTGAAATGCAAATTATGTTTGCAACGGCCTCTGGTTCAATTCGCCGTAATGCGTTGTCAGATTTTTCTAATATTCGTGCGAATGGTAAAATTGCCATGAAACTGGATGAAGGCGATCAGCTGGTTGGTGTGTTGCCATGTTCAGATACAGATGACTTGCTGCTTGCAACGCGGATGGGTAAGTGTATTCGTTCAAGCGCAACGGATGTTCGGGTATTTGTTGGCCGTAATTCGACGGGTGTTCGCGGCATTAAGCTTGCGAAGGGTGATGAAGTTATTTCATTGTCAATTATTCACGGGATTGATGTTACGACAGAAGAACGCGATATCTTCCTTAAGATGTCATCGCAGAAACGCCGGATTGAGAATGCCTCAGATGAAGATGAATCGTCGGTTGATCTGACGCCTATTGAAAATGCACTGTCTGATGAACGCTATGCTGAGCTTGAAGCACATGAAAACTTTATCCTGACTGTTACTGAGCATGGTTTCGGTAAGCGAACGTCTTCTTACGAGTACCGTCGTGCAGGTCGTGGGGGTATGGGAATTACAGCGATTGAAATGTCGGACCGCAATGGTGAAGTTGTTGCGGCATTCCCAGTAGAACCAGAAAACCAAACTGTGCTGGTGACAGATAACGGACGTCTTATTCGTTGTCCAATTCATGATGTTCGGATTGCAGGACGTGTTACGCAAGGTGTAACACTGTTTAAAGTTGATAAGGACGAACATGTTGTTTCTGTTTCGGTTGTCAGTGACTTTGGTGATGATGAAGATCAGGTTGAGGACGGAGAAGGTGCAGAATCTATAGAGAATGGTGCTCCGCAGGTTACAGCTGAAGCACCTGTAGAGTCTGCAGAACTTTCTGAGGAATAACAGAAAAAGAGATCAACGATCAAAGAATCATTGGGGAGGCGTTTATGAAACGTATTGGTATTTATCCAGGAACCTTTGACCCGGTGACAAAAGGGCACATTGATATCTTAATTCGTGCTGCTGGGGTGGTCGATCATCTTATTCTTGGGGTTGCCCCCAATGCATCTAAAAATCCGCTTTTCTCTGTAGAGGAGCGGATGAGTCTTTTAGAAGATGAAGTTCAAAGCCTGAGTGGTAACTTACCTGCAAAAATAACTGTGCAGCCACTTGAAGGCTTGCTGGTGCATTTTGCGAAGAAAGTTGGCGCTGCCGTGGTCTTTCGTGGTCTAAGGGCTGTTAGCGACTTTGAGTATGAATTTCAAATGGCCAGCATGAATAAACGTTTAAGCGCTGAAATGGAGACCGTTTTTTTGATGGCTTCTGAAAGTCAGCACTTTGTTTCCTCACGTTTTGTAAAAGAAGTGGCCCGCCTGGGCGGTGATGTCAGTCAATTTGTCTCACCCCTGGTGCAGCAAAAAATCGCTGAAAAAATAGCAAAATAAAGCTGTTAAAGTCATTTTCCTTAGTGTTTAAAAAATTGCTTTACATTCCTGCGAAGCAAAACGGCCCTTGACCTTATCCGAAGTGTATAGTCCCAGAATGCAATAAGCTTCTTGTAAGTTGTTGTTTGACATCTCCCTCTTATATCAATAGGATTTTTCGTTAAAACCATTGCAGCTTATCGCATGCAATATTTAATAAAATGGGAGTTTATCATGATCCGGATTAAGTTCTTAACCCTGAGTATTATTTTAATTGTTTCATTTTTATGGGTGTCCCCAATCACGATATCTCAAGTTTTTGGGGAATTACATCCAGGTATAAGTTTAATTAAAATGGCTTTTTCTCAAGCTTTTGATGGGAGCTCTCTAAAAGATGAGCAGATTACAAAGATGCACGGCGGGGTATCCGGAGCTTATCTTTTTAAAATTGATAATGACGGACAAAGTTATGTCGCGCGGATTGGATCTGGAAAAATTTCTGGTAGTATTGAAAACGAAATTTTAGCAGCACAAACTGCATCATTGGCAAGCTATGGTCCTGATCTTTATTATTCTGATCCTGCAACAGGGATGATCATTGCCCGCCACATCACAAACGATCATAAAATTGATAGGCTCAGCTCTGCCTTTCATGTCCGTGCAGCAAGCGCTTTAAAGTTGCTACATCAACAGAGTGTGCCCTTAACAAAGAAGACACTATTTCAATTCCTTGACGAAGTTGAAGCAGATATTCAAGTATCTGGATATGTTTTGCCATTCTGGTCAGAAGAGGAACAGTTTTTTTATGAACAGCAAAAAAATACTCTTCAAAGGATCTTTGAAAAATATAGATGTAATGTACCGATCCACCATGATCTGAATTCGTTTAATATTCTCGCTAATCAAGATGAAGTAAAGCTTATTGACTGGGAAACGGTTAGTGTTGGGGATGATCCTGCTGTTGATTTGGCTATATTTTCGAACTTTCATATTTTTGATGAAACGTTAGTTTTACCATTTCTGCAGAGTTATTATGGGCGTAAACCCACGAAAGAAGAACTTGCAAAATTTACAGTTATGCGCCCCATGGGATACATGTTGCACGCACTGTGGATTGCAAAAATTGCAGGCTTAAACAGTGTGCCAGATACGATGCCGAAATTTGAATATGTCGTATATGAAGCAAAAATTAAAACACGTGAGATTGATTTACGTCAAAAACCAAATCAGCTGGGCATTGCCTTTTCAACAATTCTTGAAGCTTTAAGGCTTATGCGCACACAAGAATTTGCAGATGCTGTTGAGCTGCTTTCTAATCTTCCGTCGCAATAGGAAGCCTAAATTGTTCTGCATCTGAGATCAGTGCGTTCGCAAGGGGTATATTATGCTCCAGCAACAGAGGGAGATAGTTGTTTATGCTCCTTATATTTTCTGCCTTATGATACTGGGTAAAGCTTCTTATAAGGTCGCTATCTTTGCCTGGGTTTTCGAGAACATATGTAATTAGTGTACCGGGAGATCTGTGATCGGCTGGTTTGAGCGCAATTAAGTTCTTTAATTGACTGATTGTTGCATCTGTTAATCGCGAAGGGGTGTCTAGAATAAGGTTGATTACATAATTGTAATTTTCATAATGATAATAGGATGCAGCACTTATTTTACAATAGAATTCTGTAATTGCGTTAAGTGTCGCATCGGTTTGTCGCCTTGGTTTAATATTAAGTTTGAAAGTTCTTGATTTTCTATCCATGTGGCAGAGAACTTGTCCAAGTAGAATGTAAAAAGTATGGTAGTCGCTGTCCGTTCCAACATAGATTGTTCTATGGAAATTATCATACAGCGCACTTAAAGCGCCTTGTCCCCAAAGGTCTTGTTCCTTTTTTTGAAGGGACCTTATTGAGGCCTTGTAAGAAGATTCATTTTTTCTCTGGAGTTCTTCTGGTAGATAAATATGGTTATTTAGAGCGCGAGAGGCTGCAGTTAAGTTTTCAATTGTAGACGTTAAAATAGCTTCATCGATAGGATTAATAAAGAACTCAAAAATGTATTCCCCTTCTTGAGTGGTCACCGTTGAAATTGTACAGATATCTTGGACTGCTTTATAAAATTTTGGTTCAATGGTCTCCCAAATTGTTAGAGAATCTTGCCAAAAAATGCGGTGCATATGGCTGTTCCCCAGTCCTGCTGCAAGGCGGTCTGATAAGGGGAGGTGCCCGGTGATATTAACCAAGGCTTCCTCAGGTAAGATCGATAGGTCACCAAAAGGAAGATCTGGTTCTTGCTCCAAGATAAAGCTTGTTTCTTCTTTCTCTCGCTTAGAAGGCAAGCTTCCAGCGTTCGTTTGGGAAATAAGTCCGAGTATAACGGCTGTTATATTAAATAAAGAACGCATAATATTTCACCTAGAAAATAAATAGAGGGTTTATAGATGTAATATTTAGCATATATTATTGACAGGGTCAATAATATTGGTGTTTACCCCAGGTTTTATTGTGTGCGTTGTTTACGGTAAAGAAAATAGCCTGTTATTGTAATGCCGATTGTAACGATGGTTATAAGGATCGTTGCAAGGGCATTAATTTCTGGTGTAACGCCCAAACGAATACTAGAGTATATGGCCATAGGAAGCGTCGTTGCACCTGGGCCTGATACAAAGCTGGCAATGACCAAGTCATCCAACGAGATAATAAAGGCCAATAACCAGGCCGTTACAAGCGCTGGAATAATCAGCGGCAAGGTTATGACAAAAAACACTTTAATGGGATGGGCGCCTAGGTCCTGGGCAGCCTCGTGCAGGTCTTTTTGGACACCCATTAAGCGAGTGCGAATGATCAGCGTTGCATAGGCGACGGTGATCGTTATATGAGCAATGGTAATGGTGTTAAAACCGCGCTCTGACGGCCAACCAATAAGCTGTTGGGCAGCAACAAAGAAAAGCAGGAAGGAAAGTCCTGTAATGACTTCTGGCATAACCATGGGGGAGAATAAAAGCCCGACAAAAAGTGTCTTACCGCGAAAACGTCTAAGGCGCACAAGTGCAAGACTGGCAATCGTACCAAAAATAACGGCACCTGTTGCGGATAGGGCGGCAATCTTAATGCTCAGCCAAGCAGAAGAAAGGATGAGTTCATTCTGAAATAAGGCAGAATACCAACGGGTTGAAAAACCGCCCCATACAGTGAGAAGCTCTGACTTATTGAACGAGTAAACAATCAGCGTGATGATGGGAACATATAGAAAAGCATAGCCAGTAAATAAAACATATGCCAAAGATTTTGGAAATTTCATCGTTCCTCCTGCCTTGCAAGTCGTTCCTCAAGCTTTTGAAAAATAAGAATCGGTACAACGATAAGCAGTAAAGTTACAATTGCCAGCGCAGCTGCAACAGGCCAGTCACGAATTTTGAAGAACTCGGACCATAGGACCTTGCCAATCATAGGGCTTTGTGGGCCGCCAAGAAGTTCTGGGATGACGAACTCACCAATCGCAGGAATAAAGACCATCAGGCAGCCGGTAATGATCCCTGATAAGGTCATGGGAACGGTAATGCTAAAGAACGTTGAGTACCAACGGGCGCCTAAGTCCCTTGCCGCTTCGTAAACTTCTGAATTGATTTTCTGTAGGCTTGAGTATAGCGAGAAAATCATAAAAGGAAGATAGGAATAAACAATCCCAATATAAACGGCTGTCGGTGTATTCAGGATGGTTAAGGGCTCGCTGATAAGATCAAGATGAAGCAGTAAATTGTTAAGAAGGCCATTTTTTTTCAGTAAACCGATCCAGGCATAGACGCGAATTAAAAAAGAGGTGCAAAAAGGCAGAATGATCATAATAAGAAAAACAATTTGCCATTTTTTTTGAACCCGGGAAATGCCGTAGGCCATAGGGTAGCCAATAATTAAGCAAATGAGTGTTGAAATTCCAGCAATCTTGATGGAATTAAAATAAGCATTACGATACAGCACATCAGAAAAGACCAGCTGATAGTTTTCCAAATTGAGCTTAAGAACCAGAAAGTTTTCTTCCGCAAAGCTTATCAAGCTGGAATAGGGTGGGGTTCCAAAAATAGACTCAGAAAAGCTAATATTAAAAACAATAAGCAAGGGAATGCAAAAGAATAAAATAAGCCACAGGTAAGGCGGCAGGGGTAACAGCCGCTTCATGCGTACAAGCAAGTCATAGAGCCGGTATTTTTGGTGAGTTGAGGGTATCATGAGAGTAAGATAACTCCACTTGAAGGTTGCCAGGTTAGATAGACTTCCTCATCCCACGTCAGACGCTGCTCAGATATCCGTCTTAGGTTGGTGCTGGTTGCCATAATGGTTTTGCCGCTGGGGACCTCAATATAGTAAATAGAGACATCGCCTAAGTAGGCAATTTCTGTAACAACACCGCGGACACAGTTGTGCGGGCTGGTCGGGATATCTTTTCGGATCAGAATTTTCTCTGGCCGAATGGCAACCGTTACTGTTGTGTCAATAGGGGTCATCGCCCCGTGATTAATATAAAGCTGGGTATCAAGCTCTTCTGATTGCACCAGAACATGATCTTGGTCTTGCTCAACAATACGGCCTTCAAACATATTGATAAGACCAATAAAGTCTGCAATATAGCGGGTGTGCGGAAACTCATAGATTTCTGTTGGCGTTCCTGTCTGCGCAATATGCCCCTCATCAAGTACGCTGATGCGCGTTGACATTGTCATGGCTTCTTCCTGGTCATGGGTTACCATGATGGTGGTCAGTCCAAGCTCTTCTTGAATGTTAACGAGCTCGAATTGAGTTTCTTCGCGCAGCTTACGGTCAAGGGCTGCAAGGGGTTCATCGAGCAAAAGCAGTTTTGGGCGCTTGACGATGCTACGAGCAAGGGCGACACGCTGTCTTTGGCCCCCAGATAGCTGGTAAGGCTTACGTTTCGCAAACTGCTCCATTTGTACAAGTTCCAAGGCTTCCTCTGTTCTGCGCTTGATCTCGCGGGAAGCAACATGCTCTTGCCTGAGGCCAAAGGCGATGTTCTGCTCAACCGTCATGTGGGGAAACAAGGCATATGATTGGAACATCATATTCACAGGGCGTTCATGGGGCGGATAGTTTGTCATATCAATGCCATCAATAAGAATGCGCCCAGAGCTTACTTCCTCAAAACCTGCCAGTATACGTAGGAGTGTCGTTTTCCCGCATCCTGATTGCCCAAGAAGTGAGAAAAATTCCTCTTTATAGATATCAAGAGAAAGGTCCTTCAGTGCTGGGTAGTTACCGTAAAATTTGCTAATGTTTTGAATTTGAATATACGGTTCAATCTCAGGATTGTTCCATGGATCAATCTCAACCTTAGGTTTTTTAAGTTTTTGTCCACGAAGTTGCGGTTTTTTATTCGGCTTACTTTGATTCATTGATCTGGCTCTTAAGTGGTGCAGCTTTAATTCTGACGCATTGCAAGGATGCTTGTCCAGCGTCTCATTAAGTTACGGCGATGTTTTATGGGTAGCGGTTTGTCCATTGTGATGCGCTGCATGTCTTCTGCACTGGGGTAAACCACAGGATTATTAAGAAGTTTTTTGTCAACAAACTGCTTTGCGGTTTTATTTGCGCTGGGGTAGTGAGTCTTGTTGGTAATGTCAGCAATCACTTCTGGTTCCAGTAGGAAATTCATAAACTTATAGGCAAGTTCTGGATTTGGTGCATCTTTTGGAATGGCCATGCTGTCAACACTCATTACCGCACCTTCTTTTGGGATAATAAAGCGAATATCGATGTCTTTCTTTGCCGCTTTTGCGCGTCTTTGTGCAATGTGAAAGTCGCCAGACCAGCCAATTGCCATACAAACATCCCCATTTACAAGATCAGAGATATATTGCCCTGAATGTATTTTTGTAACATAGGGGCGTGCTTTTTGAAGATTTTCATAGGACGCAGCAACGTCTTCTGGCGACAGTGAGTAGGGATCCTTGCCAATGCTGCGAGCAGAAATTGGAAACATGTCATCGGGCTCGTCGAGCCATGAAATATCACATGTTTTCAGTTTTGGTAGCACATTAAGGTCGAATAAAATCTTCCAGGAATCGATAGGCGTATTAGGCAGTATTTCCTTAACTTTTTTCGCTTCGTACCCAAGGCCGGTAACGCTCCATAGGTAGGGAACCGTATAGGCGTTACCTTTATCAAAAAGTGCGGTTTTTTTTAAGATTTCTGTGTCCAGGTGTTTATAATTAGGAAGCTTCGACTTATCGAGAGCTTGAAAAACATTGGCTTGGATCAGGCTTGGCAAAGAATGTGTAGCTGTTGGAAACACAAGATCATAGCCGCTGTTACCAGCCAGTAACTTGGCCTCTAGTGTTTCATTAGAATCATAAACATTATATTTAACCTTGATGCTTGTTGAGGTTTCAAATTTTTTTAAGGCTTCTGGCGTAATATAATGGGCCCAATTGTAAACATGCAGTGTGGGTTGAGGTTTTGTATTATCTGAATATCCAGATGAAAAATTTAATACAAGTATATAAAAAATATGGATAAAAAAGATTTTTTTCAACTAGGGTGTGTCCTTTATTTTTATGCTTTTTTTGTCGTAGTGCGGCGCAGTAACGTATATGCTATAGGCTTATTGTCAAATGTTATTTTGAGCTGAAGCAATTATTGATCACCTTTCTTGTAAGTATAAAATAATATTTTTATTTTGTGGAGATAATTTATATGTTTACTTGGATTTATAATGAATTACCACGCTCAATAAAATGCAATGTTGACTTTGTTAGTGTTGTTGTCTATAATTTATTTGGTTTTTAATTTATTGTATGGAGTTATTCTATGTTTTTGTTCTTAAGTCGTTTATTCGTTGTTGGTTTTATTCTGATTTCTTCTGTTTATGCAGGTGCTCCTGCTGCATGGTACCAAGATCCAGGTAATCCAATCGTTATGCATATTGTCGATGCGGATGGTGCCGTCACTGATTCTAAAATTCTGAGGGGCGAGTCTTGCGGAAATAAAACGGTTGAGATTGATGGTGTTGAGTACACACTTCCTATGCAATCAAAAGCGAATGAAAGTGCTGTTGTTCAGGATAGGGATGGTGACGTTGAAATGTCTGAGGATGGCTTTGAAATCTGTCCGGATTCAGATACGGACGTTGAAATGTCTGTAGACCCAGAGATTCCTGATTTTCAAAAAAGTGCGTCTTCGTCCGCACCAAATCCAACTGTTTGTACTTATGAGGCATTTTTTAGGGATCAAACATCGTCTTCAGATTCGGAAACAGATAGTGATTCTGAGCAAGTCTCTGCTGGCCAGAAGCGGAAGCGAGACGCCGGAGATAAGGGTAAAGCACCCGTTCGAAAAAAAGTGCGTTCATCAAAGTATGCCGATGTTGAGCTTAAAAGGATTGCGTATTGGAGGATAAACCCGGATAAAGCAGGGGAATTTCAGCTGTGTGATGCAGATGGGGAGGTTCTGTACACAGGAACTGTTCGTTTTGGTAAAGCAGGCAAAAAAAGAACGCTTCAAGATGGGTGTTTGTATATAAATGATTCTTGTAATCAGGCGTGTTATTATTTTAGGCGAGACCCTGAGGATACAGCTGTTTTAAAAGATCATGGTTTTGTGGAAGGTTCTGATGAGTCTTTCAGAGCTTATGATGCAGCTAGAAAAGCAGGTCAATCAATATATGCTGGTGTTGAGTTTGATGAGGTTGCCTATTGGCGGATAAGCCCAGATCAAGCAGGGAAGTTCCAGCTGTGTGATGCAAAGGGCGAAGTTTTGTATACAGGAACTGTTCGTGTTGGTAAAGCAGGCAAAAAAAGAAGTCTTCAAGGTGGGCGTTTGCATATATTTATTGCTCATGATCAGAAAACTTATAATTTCAAGCGAGACCCTAAAGATACAGCTATTTTAAAAGATCATGGTTTTGTGGAAGGTTCAGATGAGTCTTTCAGAGTTTATGGTGCTGCTAATAAAGCGGGTCAATTTAGGAAAATGCGCCCATCAAAGTATGACGGTGTTGAGCTTGAAAAGGTGGCCTATTGGCGCATTAACCCAGATCAAGCAGGGGAATTCCAGCTGTGTGATGCAGAGGGGGAAGTTGTGTACACAGGAAGAGTTAGCATTGGCAAAGAAGACAAGAAAAGAACGCTTAATAATGGGTATTTGAATATAAACGATGCTCATAATAGTGGGAAGTATTATTCTTTTAAACGGGACCCTGAGGATATAGCTATCTTAGAAGATCATGGCTTTGTGGAAGGTTCGGATGAGTTTTTCAGAGTTCATGACGCTGCTAAAAAAGCGGGTCAGTTAAAGTATGCCGGCGTTGAGTTTGATAAGGTTGCCTATTGGCGGATTAACCCAGATCAAGCAGGGGAATTCCAGCTGTGTGATGCAGAGGGGGAAGTTGTGTACACAGGAAGAGTTAGCATTGGCAAAGAAGACAAGAAAAGAACGCTTAATAATGGGTATTTGAATATAAACGATGCTCATAATAGTGGGAAGTATTATTCTTTTAAACGGGACCCTGAGGATATAGCTATCTTAGAAGATCATGGCTTTGTGGAAGGTTCGGATGAGTTTTTCAGAGTTCATGACGCTGCTAAAAAAGCGGGTCAGTTAAAGTATGCCGGCGTTGAGTTTGATAAGGTTGCCTATTGGCGGATTAACCCAGATCAAGCAGGAGAATTCCAGCTGTGTGACAAAGACGGTAAGGTTCTGTATACAGGAAGTATTCGCATTGGCAAAGAGGGGGAGGAAAGAGAGCTCCATAATGGGTTGTTGAGAGTTCGTTTTAAGGGGGTGTTCTATAGTTTTTACCGTGACCCTAAGGATCGTGCTGTTTTAAAGGATCATGGTTTTGCAGCAGGGCAGAAAGCCTTCGTTTGGAGAAAAGAAACTGAGTTTGATGCCTTTCTAAGTGTGAGGAAGCCTTCTTGGATGCGGAGATAAAGTCTGCAGGCTTATAGGTGCCTTAGCTTTTAAGGCATGAACTGTTCGGCCAAGATGCGCTCTTCCAGGCTGGTTTCTGGGTCGAACAATAGCTTGAATGCCAAAGTATTATCTTCCCAGATGGTAACGCGCTTGATGTCACGAACTTCCGTATAGTCAGCCACAGCACTGACCGGCCTTTTTTCAGGTTCAATCACTTCAAAGGTCGCCTTCGTGGTGTGCGGGATCAGGGCACCACGCCAGCGCCTAGGCCTGAAAGCACTGATCGGAGTTAGGGCCAAGACCTGGGAGTTTAACGGCAAAATCGGCCCATGGGCAGAAAGATTGTAGGCTGTGCTGCCTGCAGGGGTCGCCACAATGGCGCCATCACAGATCAACTCACGCATGCGGATTTTGTCATTCAGTTTAATGCGTAGCTTTGCCGATTGCCGGGTCTCGCGAAGTAAGGATACCTCGTTCACAGCATAGGCTGTAATAATTTCACCATCCATCGTCTCCGCTTCCATCTTTAGTGGATGTAGCAAGCTTTCGGTGCTGCGTTCAACGCGCTCAATCAAATCATCAGGGCTGTAGGTATTGTGCAAGAAACCTGTGGTTCCCCGATTCATCCCAAAAATTGAAATATCAAGACCGAAATGGTTGTGCAGTTCCTCCAGCATAAAGCCGTCACCACCCAGGGCAATCAGGACGTTTGCGTCTTTTGGGTCCGCATTGCCGTAACGTTCGGTGAGTTCTTGCAGTGCTGCTTGTGCCTTTTCGGTACCTGCTGCAACAAATGAGATGGTTCTTGGTTTGTTTGTCATATCCGCTTTATAGCTTTTATTTAGGGTTAACGAAAGTACTCTAGCACGGGGGGCATAGAAGGAAAATTGTTTCTTTGGCCAGGATAGGGTTGAGGCCTAAGAACTTTTAATCTATGATCTGTTTTCGAAATAAAACGAGGATCTCGTGAGTAGATTTTTTAAAGTTATAGGATTTTGTTGTCTTTCTTTGATATTAAGCAGCTGTGGTTCTGAAGAAGATGATAACGTGCTTGTCTTAGGAACAAGTGCCGATAGTCCGCCTTACGAGTTCTGGGACACCTCAACCCGAAAAGGTGAGGTCAAAGGCTTTGATATTGATGTCGCCCGGGCGATTGCGGATAAAATGGGTAAAACTCTAGAGATTGTGGATACAGAATTTTCCTCCCTCATTCCGGCCCTGAAAGTTGGTAAGCTAGATTTTGCGATGGCCTATATCTCAGCAACACCTGAGCGCCGAAAAGCGGTGGATTTCTCAGTTCCTTACTGGAGGGAGCATACGGTTTTTCTGTCTCGTCATCCGGTTGAATCACTCGAAGATCTTGAGGGTAGGAAATACGGTGTTCAGCTTGGAAGCTCACAAGAATCAATTGCTGCTTCATTGAAAAAGTCGCATGGGCTTAGGTACGTGACGCGCGATAAAGTGATCGCACTTGTGCAGGAACTGATTGTTGGGCGCCTTGATGCTGTGATGGTCAGCGAAGTCGTTGCCAAGGCTTATCTGCAAAGAAACCCTGACTTATATTTATGGCGTTCACCGGTTGGAACAGCTGATTATGTTGCGATAATCCAAAAGGGTGATACTGTACAAAACAAAATCAATCATTCAATTACCCAGCTACAGCAAGAAGGGGTGATTGCGAAGATCGCAGCCAAGTGGTTGCAAACGGAAGTAACGGAATAATTATGGATCTGGCCTTTGAAAGTGTTATGCCCTCGCTGTCTTTTTTACTGCAAGGGGCAGTGGTCACGCTAAAGTTTACAGTAACCTCTTTGTTTTTTGGGATTGTGCTTGGGGCAATTTTAGCTTTATTAAAGCTATCACGTATCAAGACCTTCACGGTTTTTGCGGCAGTCTATACCTCTGTGTTTAGGGGGACTCCTTTGATCTTGCAGTTGACATTGGTTTATTTCGCCATACCGCAGTTGATTGGCTATAAAATTACAGCTTTTGAAGCAGGGGTTATTGCCTTCAGTTTTAACTCGGGCGCTTACATTTCAGAAATTATTCGGGCGGGCATCACTTCTGTTGATCGCGGACAATTTGAGGCAGCGATTGCCTTAGGCGTTGGTTATAAAATTCGCATGCACCGCATTATTATTCCACAAGCTTTTAAGAAGATCTTGCCTGCTCTTGTGAACGAAATGGTTGATCTTTTGAAGGAATCGGCTTTGGTTTCCGTGATTGGCGAAATGGATTTGATGCGTAGGGCGAATATCGTCGCTGCTGAAAAATATGTTTATTTTGAGCCCCTGATTATTGTTGCTGCGGTTTATTATGTAATGGTTGTGGCAATGACGTCTTTGGCAAAATATGTGGAAGTAAGGATGCGCCGCAGTGATTAAAATCGAAAAACTTTATAAGGCGTTTAACGACAATGTTGTTTTAAAAGGTATTGATCTTCAAATTCCTGAAGGGCAGGTTGTTGCGATCTTAGGCCCTTCTGGTTCAGGAAAATCAACCTTGCTTCGTTGTATGAACGTGCTGGAAAAACCTGACTCAGGCAATGTGATTGTTGCAGAAAAATGGATCAGTAAAAAGCGATCGATTGCCCGTAAAATGCGGCAACGTATTGGCATGGTCTTTCAGAACTTTAATCTTTTTCCGCACATGACGGTGCTGCAAAACATTACGTTCGCACCGATCCGGGTTAAAGGGATGAAGAAAGCGGAAGCCAACGCCGCCGCGAAGACACTGCTTGCGCGGGTAGGGCTGGAAGATAAAGCCGATACCTATCCCTCACGCCTTTCAGGCGGCCAGAAGCAGCGTGTTGCGATCGCAAGGGCACTTGCGATGGAGCCGGATGTTATGCTGCTTGATGAGCCAACCTCAGCGCTTGATCCTGAAATGGTAAAAGAAGTGCTGGATGTGATTCAAAGTCTGGCGCATACGAACATGACTTTGGTGATTGTGACCCACGAGATGGGCTTTGCCCGTCAGGTCGCGGACCGAATTTTATTCCTGGATGAAGGAAATTTGATCGAAGACACATCACCAGATACATTCTTCACAAACCCAAGTACAGCCCGTGCCCAGGAATTTTTGGCAAAAGTTTTATAAGAATCTTGTTGTGCTTTGCTTGGTAGGATAAAAAAGCCCCGCAATTGCGGGGCTTTTTTATACATAAAATCTAAGTTCTGCCTATTTAGGAAGACCAAACATTTCGAATTTCTTATTGAAGCGTGCAAGTTGACCACCAGCATCCATCAGTTTTTGTCCGCCACCAGTCCAAGCAGGGTGTGACTTCGAATCAACTTCTAGGCGAAGGGTATCACCAGCTTTGCCCCAAGTAGAGCGCGTCTTGTACTCAGTGCCATCAGTCATGACAACATTGATTTCATGATAATCTGGATGAATGTCTTTTTTCATCTTAAAAAACTCCTTGTGACAGGTTGATAGTAATTAAAGCATTTAAGCAATTTATGCAAGCTGTAATTAATCTTTTCTGGATGTCCTTATGCATTTTCGCTATACCGGTATAACAAATATTTTGGGGGAAGTGATGTTTCGAACAAATGCGACTGCAGTTTTGCAAGCTATTATGGATACAGTGGACGCGCACATTAGTGATACTGTTGATGCGGATATGCAGGGCGGAATTCTGACCCTTGAGTTGGAAGATGGCCGCCAATATGTCATTAATCTGCATGAGGTTAATGAAGAAATCTGGTTGTCCTCCCCAATTAGCGGTGCCAAGCACTTTGCCCATGATTCAGAAAAAGACCAATGGATCTCAACGCGCGGGGAAGAAGAGCTGCTGGGGCTTTTATCCAGTGAGCTCTCAACTTACGCAGATACAGAGGTGAATTTTCGGTGAGAAAACTTGGATCCTTACGTTTCTTGTGGTGTTATTTTAAACCCTATAAACAGCAAATGGCTTATGCATTCTTGGCGGTCATTGCCGCTTCCGGATCCGTCTTAAGTATGGGGTGGGGACTTAGATATCTTATTGATCAGGGCTTTGCAGCTGAGAATGCGGCACTGCTTGATCGCAGTATCCTGGTTTTGCTGGGGCTTGTCGTTATTATGGCGATCGCTAGTTTTGTTCGGCTTTATAACGTGACATGGGTTGGGGAAAAGGCGACCGCACAAATTCGTAAAGATCTTTATCATAAGCTGATTCACCAAGGCGCTGATTTTTTCGAAACCATGCGGGTTGGGGAGCTGCTTTCACGGCTGACTGCAGATACAACCTTGATACAAACGGTAATTGCCACATCGCTGCCTGTGGCGTTTCGGAATGTGATTTTGTTTGTGGGTGGGATGGCGCTGCTTATGATCAGTAGTCCCTTTATGACCCTGTATGTTTTGGCTTTAGTGCCTGTTGTTTTGTTGCCGATTGCGTTGCTTGGCCGAAAGGTCCGTGTACGCTCCAAAGATGCGCAAGGCCTTGTTGCTGAAGTTGGGGCGCATGCAGAGGAAACACTTGGGGCCTGGAAAGTCGTACAATCTTTTGTGAACGAAAAAGTTGAAGCTGAAAAATTTAGCAAAAGCATCGACCTATCTTTTCTGGCTGCGGTCAAACGCCTTAAAATGCGCGGCATCTTAAGCAGTACAGTCATGGTCTTAGTGTTTACCGGTATCAGTTTTTTATTATGGTATGGGGGTAAGCGTGTTTTAGCTGGAACAATGACGCCTGGGGATTTATCCTCGTTTGTTTTTTATGCAATCCTGGTGGCCGGATCGGTCAGCGCATTATCCGAGGTGATTGGCGATGTTTATAAGGCTGCAGGGGCCGCTGAGCGTCTTCAGGAGCTTGTGAATCTGAGTGTTCCTATGAGAGATGCTGCTGGAAAATTAGCGTCTTTATGTAATGGAAAAATCGTCTTTAATCAGGTTGTTTTTGCATATCCCACAGCACCTGAAATCAATGTGCATCAGGGCTTGTCATTCACTGTGAATCCAGGGGAGACCATTGCGATCGTTGGTTTGTCCGGCGCTGGGAAATCAACTGTGTTTGATTTATTGCTTGGTTTTTATGCGCCGCAGTCCGGGCATATTCAGATTGATCAGCAAGATATTCAAAAGTTGTCCCTTGCGCATGTGCGAAGAAATATCAGTGTGGTGTCGCAAGAGCCCACTTTGTTTGATATGCCGGTCATCGAAAATATCCGTTATGGGCGCTTAGATGCAACGGATGAAGAAGTTGAAATTGCAGCCAAGGTTGCAGGCGCGGATGATTTTATTAACAGACTAAAACAAGGATATCAGACGGGGCTTGGCCCTAAGGGTGTCCGGCTTTCTGGCGGGCAGAAGCAAAAAATTGCACTGGCACGGGCTTTTTTAAGGCAAGCACCAATACTGCTGCTGGATGAGGCAACGAGCCATCTTGATGCCCAAGCGGAAGCGGAAATCCGAGAATCTTTGAAGCAAGTATCCGCAGGAAAAACAACCCTGATTATCGCCCATAGACTTGCCACAGTAATGGAGGCAGATAAAATTTTAGTGCTTGATCAAGGCCGCATTGTGACGCAAGGGAAACATGAAGAATTGATGCGAGAATCCGAGATTTATTCAAATATTGCAGCCTTGCAGTTTATTCAAATTTAATAAGAATGAATTTTTTAATCTCTGTTTTTTTATGATTTTTTTGTTTAGGCTTTAAGGATCATATTTAATTGGAGTTGGTCATATGAAAAATATCCGATTTGTCTTTATCGCCATAGCACTTATCTGTTCACTTCCGAATCAAGCAAAAGCCTGTTTTTGGACTTATGTGGTGGCTCAGATTCTAGCTTTTCCTGATAATGTTTTTATCGATGATATAGAAGGGCCGATCGAAGAGAGCATCCCTGTAGAAGTAGTAGACCATGCGCCGATTGTCACCCGCTTGCAAGATGCAATTTCTAAGGTTCATGATGGCGATTTAGACGTTGAAACAGATGACTTCAAGGAGCTTCAATCTGAGCTGGTTGCATTAACCCGTTTGTTAACTCAACCGCCACACTTAAAAAATAACAGCACACTGTATTGCCAGCAGATCTGGGAGGCCTTTGAGAGTGATGATAAGCGGGAAGAGTTTGTCGAGATCTATAAAAAGCTCTGCGCTGATGTTGATCTTTATAATTTAAAATTTCAGGCGAATAAAGAGCAGCTGATGATAGCGTTTAAAGAGCGCCATGGAGCTGATTTTGACTGTGATACAAAGGCCATAACCTGCAATCAACAAAAGCTTGTGATGCTTATGGCAGCGAATCTTTTATATTTGCTGCAAGGTGAGCAGCAGCATTTATGTTTTTGGCCCCATATGTCCTTAGAGCAATGTTTTAATAAGGAATCAGATCTGCGTACTCTAAAGGCGATTGTTGAAATTGCTTTCCTGAAAATGAATGGGCAAGAATTCATTGGGCTTGAGCGCTCAGAGGTTTTATTGAAACTTGCTGAAATAGATTTACCAGATGCTTTGTGCAAGAGAATTTGGGCTTATAGTATGTCAGAGAACCATTCTAGGTTTGATAATTCCGTAACCACAGAAGACTGGCTTGATAAGATTTTCTTAGCTGCACAGCAACAAATGTGTAGTCGTTTAAATATTGGTCTTTCGACTTATGTTCATGATTATATTTATGCGCTACGTGTCAGAGAAGGCCTTGAGTTTGATGAAAAGAAGGAAGAGGCACAGTTGTTTGGTATTCTAATGATGTTGAGATAGCTGTGAAAAGATTGAGGAGGCGTTAATGCAGCGGCTTAAAGTGATTGTAATTGCGAGTATTTTTCTTCTTCCCAGTATGCTTATTGCTCAAATTTCTGAAAAAGAAATTTTGGCAGGGATTATTGATGTCATTTTAATGGATAGCAAAGAACCGATTATAGTACGGGCCCAGAAACTTTCTCAACAAGTTGATTTATTGGAAAAGTTACTTGATGACGAAAGTTCTGAAGACTTTATATTTGATACAGATCTCCGCCAAATTAATTTAGAGGAAATTATAAAAAAAATGACTGAGCTTGAAAGTGTGTTGCTTGAAGAAGCAGACATAACGATTGTTAGGGGACCTAGAGTTAGAGAAGAGAATCTAGCTGGAAATGGTGAAGCCTTCTCAGACTCAAGTGACGTAAATATATTATCATCGCAGTATTTTTTAGGAATGTATTTGCTGGATTATTTGAGTACAAGAGGTCTCGTAAGTCGTTATGAATGTAATAAAGAGCTGGTTGCCTGTATTGAGATGCGTGCAACAGTCTTTGAAGCTTCTATGTAGTGATTTGGTAGTGTGGGTTATGCTTAAGGTAGCGATTAAGTTGCTTGTAGGTTTTGATCGTACCTGAAAGGATCTCCTGAGCGAGAGGTGCAAACAGGGGACCATAGGCTTCAGGATCTGAGGAAGGCTTGCGGATGGAGCTCCATGGATAGATGCGCCTAGGCTTTTTTCCCGTGTGAAACTTCCAAGCAAGCGCAAGCATTGCATCGACAGGCATGCGTTTGTTCATTGTTGCGCTGTCAAAGTCGATCAGATAGGTCTGGGTTCCATTGTACAGGATGTTTTTAGCGGTGAAGTCCCGGTGGCGAATTCGGTTGCTTTCAAAATGCACCAGGGTTTCAGTAACAGTTTTGAAAATACGGATTTGGTCTTCAGGCGTTAAGCCGCCCATATAGTCACGCAGATCCTTGAATCCCTTAAGGCGATTGACGGCAATAACAATCTTATTAGGTCCAACCTCTGAATAAGCCATTTGTGGGATATTTGGAATGTGATGATCCTGAGCATAAGCGTAAACATCAATTTCATTCTTTGTACTACGATATTTACGTTTTTGCCTGCGCCAATAGCGACCCTTGTTGATAAAGGTCTCCTTTAATATGTAATCAGCGTTCCCATAAACGGCTCGGTGATTATCTTGTTTGATTTCAATGATATTTGGGAAAGTTTGTTTCGTGCCGTTAATAATGTAAGTGGGAGCTTTAATCAGCATGAAAAGCGGGGCGCTGTCACCTTCCTGGTGCAAGGGCGTAATATGGAGGTTCTCGCACTTGTCAAATAAGGTGAGCTCTAATAGGGCATCTTCTTGAGGTGCAAAAAAAGTAACTGCGACCCGGTCACAAAGCGTTCTAAGGGCCTGCTGGGTAGCTTTAAGTTCTTGGGTTTCTAATGTCGCCTCAAGTCCATTAAGCAGCAGGGCAACGGAAAATTCCCGTATAGGTAAGCTGTTCGCAAGTTCAGGTGTCAGAAATCCTTGGCGAACCTGAGCCCTAAGTTTTTTGCTTTTAAGCAAAAGCTTGGCCTGGCTTACCATGTCTTGATTGCTGTTAAGGAGTGTACTGTTTGAACCTTTTGCAGCAAAATAGCGGGTTGAATGGGCCTGAGTGTCTTCGATGTGCAGCATACGAATGCCGCCTTTAACACGGATTTTACTTTTCTTAAGGGCTGCATTAACAAGCTGTAGGTGTTTCTGGAGCGGTGGTTGCGTTTCAGGACTACTGAGCTGCTCAAGTACGATTTTGTTTTGAGCTTGCTGCCCAAAAACGTATAGCATGATGGGCAAAACAAGAATGAGAGGGTAGAGAAGAAGCTTAGGCATTTTAAACATACTTACTTAGGATTGTTCATGACTATTTGAGTCCAGAAGACTGCTGAGAATTGTGACGCGTAATGCGCTGGAGAGATTTGTTTGCCGCGTACGATCAACGGATTCAATCAATGCTTGCATGGAGGTTGCTTGTTCGTGTGCCATTTTCTCTAAGGTTAGCCAAAACAAACGTTCCATTGAAACACTTGTCTTGTGGCCGGATAGGGATAAGGAGCGCTTCTCAAGCGTAAAGTCTAAATCGGTAAGCATAATCTGTACAAAAATGAGGGCTATTTTTTACGAAACTGATCAAGCGAAATAATATTCTCGTTTGATTCTGTGTCAGGAACTTTAGCCGCAGTATGTTTTTGTTCTTTTGGTTTCCTGCTACGGCGAACAGGTGTCTTCTTTGCCGTCCTTGTTGTGGGTTTACGATTACTTTGCGCAGGGGCAGTTGGCTCAATTGCAACGGTTTCACCTTCTTCGAGTTCTTCAAGGAAGGGATCAAATTGCAGATGGAACTGTGCAACTGGATCAGTGAAGTCTAAGATTGCATCAAAAGGCACATAAATTGGCTCTGGCGCACTTCTGAAGACCAATGAGATGCTAAAACCTTCATCTTCAACAATCAATTTAGAATATTGATATTGAATGATGATCGTCATTTTTTCTGGGTACTGCTCAAGCAAGTGATCTGGAATTTGAACGTCTTCATGATCCGTTGCAAAAGTAACGTAAAAGTGATGCTCGCCTGGTAGGCCTTGTTTGCTTGTTGTTTCAAGAACGTCACGGATAACATGCCGAAGAGCGTCATTGATATAGTCTTTGTAAGGAATCATACTTTCTTCAGACACGCGTTACCTCGTTTTTTCAATTTTTAGCCGTTTAGGATACTAATATAGTAGGTATCTGTTTAAACATCAACCGGGCTGCGCTAATATGTTGGAATTACAGGATTTTTTGAATTAACGGTTGTTTTTCTCAGGCTTTTTTATGCGTAAAAATCGGATTATCTCTGTGATAATCTGAGTTCAATCCGGCGATTTCTGTGCATGGCTGCAGCTGTTTTTTTATTATCTAGGGGGTGATGCTGGCCAAAACCTGCCGCTGCAAGGCGATTGGATGGGACACCTTGGGAAATAAAGTGCTTGATTACAGAAAGCGCTCGAGCATTTGATAGTTCCCAGTTGGACGGAAAACGCTCATTCTTAATAGGATTTCGGTCTGTGTGTCCCTCAACAAGAAGGACCCATTGGATGTTTTTAGGAATTTTAGCAGAAAGTTCCTTCAGTGCCTTTGCGACAGGGGTACGGTGGACCACTCCCGTGGGGCCGAGTTTGGCAGATGCGGAAGGGAATAAAACTTCCGATTGAAAAATAAATAGAT
>CAYGJW010000004.1:1467-22422 GCA_964350415.1 uncultured Alphaproteobacteria bacterium | reverse complement strand
GTCTTATTTAGGTTGGGGGCTTGCTTAAGAGTGAGCTCCTAACTTTTTAGATATTAAAAACACACTTTGATATGTTAAGAACGGGGAAAATATGTCTATTACTGCAGGTATGGTAAAAGAGCTTAGAGAAAAAACTGGCGCCGGAATGATGGATTGCAAAAAAGCGCTTACTGAAAATAATGGCGACATGGAAAGCTCAGTTGATTGGCTGCGCAAAAAGGGGCTTGCTGCTGCCGCTAAAAAAGCAGGTCGTATTGCGGCTGAAGGTCTTGTTGGTATTTCTGTTAACGGTAACAGTGGTGCTGTCGTTGAGGTGAATGCTGAGACTGACTTTGTTGGCCGTAATGAGCAATTCCAGAATCTTGTACGCGATGTTGCGGATGCAGCTTGTGCGTGTGACAATGTTGAAGCCTTGGCTGCTGCGAAGCTGCCTGGTGGCGAAACAGTTGAATCAACAATCACAACGCTTGTCGGTAAAATTGGCGAGAATATGTCTTTACGCCGTATGGATAAAATATCTGTGAATGAAGGGGTTGTTGCTTCCTATATTCATAATGTCACTGCGGATCGTTTGGGACGTATTGGTGTGCTTGTTGCCCTTGAGTCTTCTGGAGACAAAGAAAAGCTTATGGCGCTTGGTAAGCAGCTTGGTATGCACATTGCTGCAACACAGCCTCAGTGTCTTGCGCAAGAAGATATCGATCCTAGCTCTGTTGAAAGAGAGCGTTCTGTTTTCACTGAGCAAGCAATCGCAAGTGGTAAACCCGAAGCTGTTGTTGAGAAAATGGTTGAAGGTCGCTTAAGAAAGTTCTATGAAGAAGTTGTCCTTCTTA
The DNA here is from genome assembly GCA_964350415.1 of uncultured Alphaproteobacteria bacterium. GTDB lineage: Bacteria > Pseudomonadota > Alphaproteobacteria > CAYGJW01 > CAYGJW01 > CAYGJW01. Next base: position 21,589 of record CAYGJW010000004.1, on the reverse strand, counting down.
ACCAAACGTTCGTAATCGATGGCGAAAGCAAAGTGTCTAAAGTTGTTGAAGCAGCTGCAAAAGACTTAGGAACGGATGTTGTTCTTAAGGGTTTCGTGCGCTTTTCTTTGGGCGAAGGCATCGAGAAAAAACAAGATAATTTTGCTGAGGAGGTTCAGGCACAACTTAAGAGCTAAGCTTTTAAGTCTGAACATAAAATTATGTCCGATTCAGAGTCAAGCCCGCATAAGTACAAAAGAGTTTTACTTAAGCTTTCAGGTGAAGCACTTTTAGGTTCACGTGAGTATGGGCTTGACCCTGCGATGATCGGTCGTGTTGCTCAAGAAATTTCTGATGTGCAAAAGTCAGGTATCCAAGTGTCTGTTGTAATTGGTGGCGGCAATATCTTTCGGGGTGTTGCCGGCGCATCGCGCGGTATGGATCGTTCGACAGCTGATTACATGGGCATGCTTGCAACGGTCATCAATGCGCTTGCTTTGCAAGGTGCTTTGGAAGGTGTAGGACTTGAAACCCGGGTGCTTTCGGCGATACCCATGGAATCAGTTGCAGAACGTTATATCCGGCGCCGTGCTATTCGGCACATGGAAAAAGGGCGTGTCGTTGTTTTTGCTGCAGGTTCAGGAAACCCTTTCTTTACGACAGATACAGCATCATCATTGCGTGCTTCTGAAATAGGTTGTGACGCAATTTTCAAGGGAACGAAAGTTGACGGGGTTTATGATAAAGATCCTGAGAAGCATTCAGACGCGCAATTTATCGAAAAAGTTAGTTATAAAGACGTCCTTGCACGTGATTTACGTGTGATGGATGCAGCGGCAATCTCGCTTGCACGTGAAAGTAATATTCCAATTATTGTTTTTTCCATCAATAAGCAAGGCGGCTTTGTTGATGCAGTACAAGAACGTGGTCGTTTTACGACAATCAGCGAAACAAAAGCTTAAAATATTAGGGAGATATACATGGAAGAATTTAACATTGCAGATGTAAGCAAAAAAATGCAAGCAGCGTGCGATGCATTGGGGCGCGAATATAAAGGCCTTAGATCTGGCCGTGCCGCGCCTGCTTTGCTGGATCCTGTGGTTGTTGATGCATATGGAAGCCGGATGCCTTTGTCACAGGTGGGGACCGTTGCGGCGCCAGAGCCTCGTTTACTAACGGTGAGTGTTTGGGATGCAAGCCTTGTTAAGGCTGTTGAAAAGGGAATCACAGAAGCAGGTCTTGGCCTGAATCCAATGAGTGAAGGACAGCTGGTTCGGGTAACATTGCCTGAGCTTTCTGAGGAACGTCGTGCTGAGCTTGTCAAAGTGGCAAGCAAATATGCAGAACAATCGCGTATTTCAATCCGCAATGTTCGCCGTGATGCGATTGATTCATTGCGCAGTGGACAGAAGGCCGGGGATATCTCTGAAGATGATTTGCATCGCGAATCTCAAGCTATTCAAAAATTGACGGATCAGCATATTAAACATGTTGATGACGTTTTTGAGAGTAAAGAAAAAGAAATCATGACGGTGTAGCTGTCGCTACTGAAGCTGTGTGATTTCAGCACGACGGAGTTAATGATTGCGTGTCTAAAACATCGCAACAAAAATCTATTATTTCAAGCGCGTTACCCTCTCATGTTGCCATTATTATGGACGGCAATGGTCGGTGGGCTACGCGACGCAATCTCTCCCGTTTTGAAGGACACGAAAAAGGGGCGGAAGCCGCACGCCTTGCTGTTGAGTTTGCCTTGGAAACAGGTCTGTCGTACCTAACACTCTATGCATTTTCTTCTGAGAATTGGCATCGACCGGCTGATGAAATTAGTGGACTTTTTGGCTTGTTCCACCAATATATAAAAAGTGAGCTTGAAGAATTGTGCGCTCATGGGGTAAAACTTAATTTTATTGGTGATATGACAGGTCTGAATCCTGAGCTTCTTGCTGATATTAATGAAAGTGTTAAACAGACAGCACACAATGATAAACTGGTACTTACAGTTGCAGTCGGATATGGATCACGTAATGAGATTTCTGAGGCTGCAAAAAAAATAGCGGAACAAGTCCAAGCTGGAACTTTGGCAATTGATGCCATTACACCGGATGCTTTTGCAGCGCAATTGTCGACGGTAGGGCTTCCTGATCCAGAACTTTTAATCCGTACAAGTGGTGAAAAACGCCTGAGTAATTTTTTACTTTGGCAGATGGCCTATACAGAATTTATTTTTCTTGATAAATTGTGGCCTGATTTTATGAAGGAAGACTTTGAGGATGCCCTTAGAGAATATACAAACCGCGAAAGACGCTTCGGCCGCTAAGGCGATGACTGGATTGATGCCGCGCGCATTATCATCGTTTGTCTTTGCCCCAGCTTTATTGGGAGTGACGTACGCGGGCGGCACGCTGTTTAATATGGTGATTGCATTAATGTGCGTGCTGATGGCGCGCGAATGGTTTCGCATTGTCTTATCTGTCGATAGCGTCTTAAGTTTCCGAAAGTTTATCCCCTTAGGTTTCATGATTCCTGTTTTACTAACAGGCTATGCAGGGCCTATCGTCGGTATTTTTTCAGGACTCCTATTGTGTCTAGTTGTTTTTGTTATAAAGATATTCCGTCGTTCGTATACCCAGACTTTTTGGTTGGTGCTTGGTGCGCTGCTAATTAGTTTGTTGGGGATTTCCCTTGCCTGGTTGCGCGCGATTGATGGCGCTGGTGTTTACATTGTTAACGGACTCTTTATTGCTGTATGGGCGATTGATTCTGCAGCTTTTTTTGCAGGACGCATTTTAGGTGGGGCTAAGCTTGCACCCATGATTAGCCCAAACAAAACATGGTCCGGTTTTATTTTTGGTGTTTTAGCTGGTGCGCTTGTCTTTATGATTTTTTCGATTACGAACACAGACCAGTCGGGTCTTAATATGCACCCGGGCTTTGGCATTGCTTTTGCAGGTGCCTTATTCGCAGTTTTTGCGCAGTTTGGCGACCTTATTGAATCCAGTTTAAAGCGAAAATTTGGCGTTAAAGACAGCGGAACTTTAATCCCAGGTCATGGCGGTATCCTTGATCGCGTTGATAGCTTTTTGATCACAGTGCCCGTTGTCGCATCGTTGATTGCACTTTTCTACGGGGTTATTTAATGGGCGCGCGCCGGGTCAGTATTTTTGGATCTACCGGGTCTATTGGCCGTCAAGCCCTACAGTGTATTGCGGCAGCACCAGAGCAATTTTCTGTCGAAGTTTTAACCGCACACCATAACTATCAGCTACTCGCTAAGCAGGCAATTGCCTGTCATGCCCGCCAGGTTATCATTAGTAATGAGGCGCATTATCCGGCCTTAAAAGACTTACTGGCAGGTTCAGGTATTATCGTGCACGCAGGGCGACAGGCCCTTATTGACGCAGGTCAAGTTTCAGTCGATCTTGCCCTCCATGCAATTGTTGGTGCAGCAGGGCTTGAGCCCGTCTTTGCAAGCCTTTCTTATGCCAAGATGATTGGGCTGGCCAACAAAGAAACTTTGGTGTGTGCTGGGCGTTTATTAATGCAAGAGGCCGAAAAAGCAGGGACAAAGATCTTACCGGTCGATTCAGAGCACACCGCGGTCATACAGTGCTTGGAAGCTGAAAATCATGATGCTGTACACCGTATCGGCATTACAGCATCAGGTGGGCCGTTTTGGTTCCATACACAGGCGCAATTAAAACAAGTTAAGCGTGAAGAAGCACTTAAGCACCCAAACTTCAGCATGGGTGCGAAGATTACAGTTGATTCAGCAACATTGATGAATAAGTCCTTTGAGCTTATTGAGTCTGTTTATTTGTATGATGTACCGCAAGAGAAAGTCGAAGTTGTTATTCATCCAGAGCAGGTCCTGCATGGTTATGTGCAGTATGTTGATGGGATCACCATGGCACAAATGAGTGTGCCTGATATGCTGAGTGTCATTGGATATATTTTGCATTGGCCAAAGCGGCCAGTGGTTGCGGTTGAGCCCTTAAACATGATGGCGCTGAATGACCTTACTTTCTTCCCCCAGGACGACAAGCGCTTCCCCGCCTTAAAGCTCGCAAGAAATGTGATAGAGCAGGGCGGTATTGCCCCGCTTTATTTTAATGTTGCTAATGAGGTTGCTGTTGAGCATTTCTTACAAGACAAGCTGCATTTTCTGGATATTGTGAATACCGTTGATGCGGTACTACAGGCTTTGCCTTCTGGCCAAATAGAATTGTTATCTGATATTAAAACGCATCTTGAAGAAGCACGTCGATTCTCAGAAACAATGATCTTGCGCCATTCTATGAATGCGGCTTAAAATCTGGTTTTTTCCAGGATTAAAGTAGCCTTTTTACCTGAGTGCATTTCAAAACAAACTTTCTGTGCTATCCTCATTTTATTCAAGGAGATCATATGGATAGCCTCAGAAAATTTGTTTCCAAAACACTCAGAATTCTTTTGCTCTGTGTTTTTACAATGACATCAAGCAATATCCTTTTTATTGCCCATGCTCACGGGATTGGCGAAACAGCCAGAGAGCTTTTTATTGCAGCCTTTAATAAAGAAAAAGAATATGCCGCCCTTGAGGCTCGGCGCGTCAAAAATGCATCCAAACTAGCTGATCTTATTACAAAACAAAACCGAGGTTTACAAGAACTTCGTACAATTAAAGCAATTGTCGAAAAGGTAACAGCAGCCAAAGCAAAGAATGATGCAAAGAAAAAAGTATCTAAAGCAAGCGTTGGACTTCCCCTTACCAAAGCCCAAAAAAGAGAACAGCAGCAAAAAAGTACTCGGTTGCAAACGGACTGTGATCGTGCTCAAGATCAAATAAGCCTATACAAAGATATTAAAGCCCGCCTTAAGGCGACTCAAAAACGTATTGAAGAAATTGAAATTTACCTGCGCACAACCCCAGAACTTAAACAGATTATCCTTGAGCAAGCATGCACTCTTTATAGAAAATCTCGCGATGCATCTCTTAAAAACCCAGACCAGTTTTTTGATTTATCGATTGCCTTAGCCCAAGCGTGTGAGGGACTTGAAGGGGGCACCCTTGATGAAGAGCTCGAATATATTGATACGCTTGCGCTTCCCGCAGAAGTTGTACTTAACCGAAAGCAGCAACTTAAGATACGAAGACGCGCTGCTGCCAAAGCAGCTTTTACTGCCTATACAATATTTAGCGAGGCAGCGGCTACTGACGATGACATGCATGTTGGCCTAATGGATGATGATCTTAGCATTGAAGAAGAACCCCTTACTTCTGATGCTGTTGCCATTGAATGGCTTAAACGCTCTTTGACGATGGGTAATTACGAAGAGGCAGCGCGTACACTGGGATTATTTTATTTATCTGGAGGTCGTGGGCTGCAACGAAAGCCTGAATTAGGTATTCAACTGCTCAATTACAATAATGACGGTGTTACAGCCCCCGCTATTCGGGTGCATGGGGACGGCGATATTCTTGTTATTGGGAATCATGAATTTACACCACAAATCTCTGATGATGATGCGCGTGAAATTGCGCAAATGAAATTGCAACAAGAAGAAATAAAAGTCGAAGTTCAGGATCCTGAAACGATTTTAGATCCTAAAAAAGCACTCTGGAAACAAGTTCCAAAGCTGCTTCTTGCAACCGTCGCGACTGCAGCTGCAGCGATGACAGAGACCTATACATCCTTAGAGGAACATGAAGAAATTCAAAAAATTATATTACCAATAACATTTTTTGTTGTCCTTGCTAATTTTTTGTCAGCTGCACTTAATTACTACTTTGATAAACAAGATTTCTCTAAGAAATTCCTCTGCTGTATAGCGAACAAACAAATGGGGGATTTTACAGCACTCTTCGCGCTTTTTACTTCTTTAGTGCTTACGGGGCAAGCTGCAGGCATCATGATTATGGAAACTTTTGATAGTGATCCTCTTTTGTCAATTCTAATTCCAATGGCTGTCATGGCTGTGTTTGCAATCCCTGTCGTTATTGGCAATCAATTAAACAGGAATGATAGTAAGCAAAAAAGAACTGAACGCGAGAAACGCGCAAAACTTCTTGAAGCAAAAGAAATGTTTAACCCTGAAGATTCCCCTCCTTATAGCCATGCTTTATTAGAAGAAGGATATTATAATGACGATAGAAGAGAAAGGCTTCCAAGAGCTCATTACATTGAAGCTTATGAAGAAGACGATGATGATGAAGACCCGTTCAGCTTAGAAGTAGATCCATTTAGCCAAACAATTAATGCTTTTTTGGAACCTGAGAGTGACGATGATGGCATTCCAGGTCTTCAGGGTTTTCTACAAATGAACGATGTTGAGGTTTTTAATGCTGTTACAACAAATCCTGAACGCGCTTATGAATTGGTCAGAAAAATGAGTTATGCACAACGTCAACGAGCTCATGCTTATCTTGAGGAAAATGTAACGCCTGAAAAAACAGAAATTATTAAAGGTCTAATCGCGGAGCGAATGGTCGCTGAAATTCAAGAAGCGCTTGAAACTGTGCATTACCCAAAATCACGTAAAGAGAAACTTATACAACGGCTTACCGCTATTTCTGATAATGAGGCTGATATCGTGCTGCATGCTTTAAAAGAACAAAACATTGAAATTGATGACGCTATTGAACAAGCACTTACTCGAGAGCACAAAGCGGAAGAAGAGCTTATTGATATTGTCGCTGTTGACGAAGAAGAAGATGATGATCTTGAAGATCCTGTTGTCCTCAGGCAACAAAAACCTTGGGTTTTTAAAAAGAAAAAAAATGTAACAGGAGGCTGTCTTTTAGATATGCAGATAACGGATATTGAGAATATTTCAGCTTCTCATTCAATCGATGACTTAGACTTATCAGAACAGAGCGATTAAACTTTATAAAAGCCACAGAGCCCTTATAAAAAAGCTCTGTGGCGTAAAATCAATGACTAAAAGATTTAACTGTTTCCCTTAATCTTGCTAAAGATTGCTTATGCCAACTCCGTATTGTGACATGGCTGCGACCAAACTCTGCGGCAAGTTTTCTCCATGATAATCTGCAAGTACGTGCCCATAAAAGTTTGCGATCTTGTTCGCCCAGCTTCATTAACCACAGCAACGTTTCATCCATTTTTGTAATATCTTTGGGTTTTGCACCGGCCAAAGGAATACGCAAAGACTTTGGGTTTAAAGCTGTTACTTCCGCTGTTTGCCGTACCATCGTCGGCCAGTGGGTCATCTTCTGGCAAAGTTCAGGAATCGGCAATCGACGTAGAGTGTCCCAAGCTTGGTCCAATCGATCCTGGTAATATTCCAGTGTTTGATTCCCATCTTCTCGGCCTAAATCAGTCGTAATTGTCCTATTTGTCATGACATATCTTTCTTTATATATTTTGCGGCAAAGCATTAATCCCCGGATAATTGAGTAAAGATTCTCCTATCCGCTTTCGTTCAAAATTAGCTTCCCTAACAATTTGTAAAGCGCCTGATGGCCTTCCGTCCAAACGGTATCCCGTTGGTCTTATCTCTACACGATCCCCAAGAAGGTCTAGAGCTAGCTGTACCGGGTTATCCCGCCCAAGCGGTTTGAAACGCTCTCCATCCCTGCCCATTCCATAAGTTTCTGCTAATATTTCTGCACGCTCTATATCAAGTAATTCACGATTCACCCTTTCTTGGTAAAACTGTTGGTTCTTAAACCCTGACTGTAGTTTGGCATCAATCGACCTGCCAAAACTCAATCGTTCCTCAGAAATACGCTTCAGGCGGACAGACATACCACTTGGTATACTTTGTCTACTCGGTGCCCTTTGTGTTGATCGTTTCCATGCAATGTGACCTGACGAAACATAATTTTCTCTCGTCTGTCGTGTGCAAATCCCCACCTTATTACCCAATTTATACTGCTTTTGTTCAGAGCCTAATTCTAGAAAGTCCCGTTGGCTAACAAGCCCTTTGGTAACTTCTTCAATTTTTGCCATAACTTTCGCATTCGGTACGCGCTGTCCTCGAACATAACGATGCACCGTCATTCGGCTTTTAACGCCAATTAATTCTGCAAATTGAGTTTCACTTATTTCTGAGGCCTGTAAAAATGCTCTAAGCCTCATGGGTTGTAAAGTAAACATATTTGTACAGTAAAGTCAATTGATATGTATCCAATGTGATGTGTATTGTGGTCGTGGCTGCCATTATTTGGAGGGTTTATTAATTGTTTTTAAGAAGCATGATTTCTCATCATCTAAGTATTTGTAGGCTTGCGTATGAAGTTGATTTTATAGGATTTTTTCATATCGAAAAATAGCCCAGTTTTTCCCTGTAAATCAATTTTCTTATTCAAAAAGTATTACTAAATATTTTAAGTGAATATTTCTATCTTTAATGTATTTATATCAATAAGCTACTTACTATGCAGGCATATTTTGTTGCGCAATCGCGCTGATGGGCGCAAAAGAAAACCCTTCTTTTTCAGTTGCCGCAATCCAAGACCTAAGCGCATTAATCGTTGCAGGCTTTGGGTGGCCAATGGCGACAGCAAAACCGCGCTCCAGGGCTGATGCTTTAAGGCGCTTTAACTGCTTTGCAACTGCTTCCGGCGTTGCAACATGATCTAAGAAGATATGGCGTTCTGCATGGGGCATGCCTTGTTTCTGCGCAAGTTTAAATCCGTGTGTTTTTGTGTTCGTACGAGAGTCCAAGAAAAGCAGACCACGCTTATCGATGTCTTTAATAACTTTTTCCATAAGCGACCGGTGTGCTGTAAATTTGCTACCCATGTGATTATTGATTCCAACAAAACCATTGAATTGATTCAAGCACCAGTCAAGATTAGCAAGAACTTGTTTTTGACTGTGCCGTGTTTTTAGACAATGAGACCCAGCGTCAACCTTAGGGTTAAGGGGCTCCATCGGGACGTGTACAAGGAGCTCATACCCTTGTTTGCGGGCTTTCTGAGAAAGTGCTTTGGTGGATTGTCCATAAGGCAAGAAGGCCAAAGTGATGGGGGCCTGCAATGCGAGAACTTGCTCGGAATATTTTTTGTGAACGCCCATGTCATCAATGACAATTGCAATCTCTGGTTTTTGCATTGGATTCTCATAGGCAATGGCATGTGCTTGCCACGCAGGCTTAGAAACTTTTAGTGTCTTAATTCTGACGGGCGTAGGATCTGCTTGGAAAATAATCTCAGGTTCTGGCTTGGGCTTTAATAGAGGGTAAGGCTTTGCTTTTTGTATGACCTTAGGTGGATGCACTGTTTTAACGACAGATTTGGTGCTGTCTTTCTTCAGCTGATTCGTTGTGATTAAGCCGCCAATTCCAATGCCGACAAAGATACAAACGCAGGCTGTTGCAAGGGGGATAAGGTATTTACTGAAATTATTAGACTTACTTTTTTTCGTGCGAGACTTAGAGGTGCGTTTTTTAGCAGGTATTTTCTTTTTTGCGGCCGCCATTGGAAGATAATCCTTTTTGGTCAATGAATAGGATGAACCTATCGTAAACATGGATTAAACTCAACTGAATCCTAACTATTTGAATTCTGATATTCAGAGTGTTCGTTGCTAAGCGTAATGTTTAGTGAATACACTTAGTACGCATTTTTTATGGCATGTCTTTCAGGCGAGATTTATTGTCGGCCTTTTTGTTTTCTTTAGGAGCTTCTGGCTCTGGTGCTGTTTTTGTTTCGACACAGTTTTGCACGACAATGTCGTAAATAGGGTGTTCTAATCCGGAAACGCCAGGCGTTGAGGCAAAAATCCAGCCGCTAAAAATACGAGATTTATCTTCCCCTGGTTTAAGCTCACTAATTTCTAAAAACGCCTTAACTTCAGGCGGATCTTCTGGCCGAGATTTTGCGCAGCTGCGCGGTAGAACATCAAGGCTTTTCAGTCTTGTTGGAACGCCTAACGGGGCCTTGATAACCTCAACTTTTGTTGTCGATTTGTTAAGAACACGCAGTTCAACCCCTGTCCAGTTACCCTTTGCATAGGTCTGACTGATGGGTGATGTATATGGCTTTTCAGTCTGCTTACTTGGCTCAATCTTATCAAGGTCTTTAATGAGCTTTTCCATCTTATCTGATTGCTCGCTTGGATTAACTCTGGGCGGAGAAGGATCTGTTATGTCTGGATTTTGATTGATGGGAAGGGGGGATGACTGGTGCTCAGATTCCTGATTCGCTTCATCTGTTGGTTGAGAAGCGTTGTGTGAGGAGTATTCATTAGAATTTTGGGCTGCAGATGCTTCGGAGTATTGCTCAGGCGGCTGCTCTGCTGGCTGGTCATAGGAAGGCTCAGAGGGCTGCTCATCGTATGCATAAAGTGTTTCATTTTTAGGTGGGTGTAGGGGGGCGAATTGTTTTTTATAATACTCAGGATCGTCTGGTGTGTGCGCTTGTCTTTGAACGGGCGCAAAGGGACGGTTAGGGTCTTGTGTTTGTACTGGTCTACTTCGGTTGCGTCCATTCGATGTGCTGGATTCGATGCGTCTTAAAACGGCTCTAAGACGCTCCGTTTCTTCTGTTGAAACAGAGGAAGGTTCTGTGTTCATTTCTGAGTACGAATTTTCTTGTTCTCTTGGCTCCTCTTCTGACTCACTCGATTCCTGTGGCTGTTCAGCGTATTCTTCTGTTTGTTCGTCCGTACGGTATTCTTCTTGCTCGGCTTTAGATGCTGATGCACACAATATAAAAGCACAGAATAGAGCCTTAATGGATGGCTTGTAAGAGAACTGCATAATTGATTAACCTTGAGTCGATTTGTTTTCCGGTTGCCAAGCTTCGTAGTCACCGGTTGCTGCCGCACGTTTCCCGCCGCTAAGGATATGGCCTTTTGGCCGGTAAGCAGCCGTGGTGCCTGTGTGATTCGGTTGGTGAGCCTGCTCCCAAGCGTATGGTTCGCGGGGCTGAGGTGGTTGTTCATTTGTGTTATGAAGCCAGCCATGCCATTCAGACGTTACCTTAGAGGCCTCGTCTTCACCCTTATAGATCACCCATCTAACTTTGGAATCCCCACGTTTTTGATAGTATGTATTGCCGAGGGCGTCTTTGCCAACGCGTTTGCCATGCAGAAGTGTAAAGAGTCTGGTGCCAATTGTTGCCATGATCGTTCATCTTTCTTGGTTATCACATGTCTATCTTAGCTAACTCCTACAATTGGGTCTAGCTTTGAATAAAGAGACGAACTTTTGATTCTTTGTGTTGTGAGTGTTGTATAATTTTCACTGGATATCGTTTTCTTTTATTAAGTATTGATTTGTAGTGTATTGTGTAATGTGTGTGTTTTATAAGTTAAGTAAATGTATAAGGTCGACCTAATGCTAAGATATTCAAGTGTTTTTTTTATGATTTCATTGTTAATTTCCTCTAATTCTGTGTGTGATGGTATGGACTCAGGTGAAAATACTGTTGTTCATTCTGATTTCTTTTCTCTTGATGAAACAAGTGATGGGTATGATGCAGATACAGAGCGCTCGAATAATGAAGAGCTTGCTATTGAATATAGCCTGGTCGATTGGTATCGCCGGACCTCTAAGTTGATGTTTGGGGAACAGAGGCCCCGAAAACGGCGAGAACGTTGCTATAATATGTGGTCCTGCATTCCTATAAGTCCCTTTGAACTGGATGAAGAGACCTCTTATTTCTTATTAGATTTGCTGAGTAATAATGAATTTAGAGCTTTTACAACAACAAGAGAGCGAAAATTTATACGAATGCTGTGTTATCTTTTTCTTATGAAAATACATTTAAATAATACTGAAATTCCCCTTGAGATTTCAAGGAAAATAGGTCGTTGTAAGATCTGTCAATTCAATTTTAGTTATAGATTAAATAGTTAATTTGCGCGTCGACTTCTTATTAAAGCTGGGCTAACTTAAATCTTAGTTTAGGTTAGAGAGACCGCTTACGATGAGCCGTGGACTACTTGTTTTTTTATGCTTTTTTATGGTGGTGGAGGACACCCCAGCCTGGGCAAAAAAAACCTCGTGGCACACGAAGGAAAAGAACCGCAAGGCTTGTTTGGTCATGGAATCTGAGACCAATAAGTTGTTGTATTCAGAGAATATTCATAAGCGCCTGGTTCCAGCCTCTATCACCAAGGTCATGACACTTTATTTACTATTTGAGCAATTAAGAAGCCGGCGCTTAACGCATTTTTCCCCGCTTAAAGTGTCTGCAAATGCAGCGCGTCAACAGCCAACAAAACTGGGTTTGAAAGTGGGGTCCACCCTTCGGGTTATTGATGCAATTCGGGGGCTTGCCTTAAAGTCTGCGAACGATGTGGCTGTTGTGGTTGCTGAAGCGATAGGGGGCAGTGAACCAGCCTTTGCCTTACGTATGACCGCCAGGGCTCGGGCCTTGGGAATGCGGAATACGACGTTTAAAAATGCCTCAGGTTTACCCAATAAAGGGCAGCATAGTACAGCTTATGATTTGGCGTTGCTGGCGAAGGCCGTAATGCGTGATTTCCCCCAGTATTACAAGTATTTTACAGAAAAAAAATTCTCATATAAAGGGCGTACTTATCCAAATCATAACCGGCTTTTGGGTAAAGAAGGCATTGACGGTATTAAGACTGGATACACCCGATCGGGTTGGAATATCGCCATTTCTGCAGCCCAGGATGGGGTTCGTTTGATCGTTGTGGTTATCGGTGGTACAACAGCCACTGAACGCAATAACCGTGCCCTTCAACTGGTGCGCAAAGGCTTTGGATTGATGGCCCCAAAAATAGCAAGGCAAGGCCTGAATGATATGGTCGAAATAAAGAAGAAAATTGAAGCAAAATTGCCCATTAAAAACCAGGCTGTAATCCCGGCATTACCAAGGGTTAGGCGGAATAATGGACCCAATAGTTGGTACCTACAAGTAGGGGCTTATTCCACTATTTCAGCGGCCGTTGGTGCAGTTGAAAAGGCCAGAACACTACTGCCCGTGAAATACAAATACAGCCGCCGCGGCATCATTCCAATACGGACAAGTAAGGGTATGCTTTTCCGGGCAAGACTGTTTAATTTCTGTGAAGATGATGCCCGGCAATGTTGTAAAATCATTGAAGGCGGTCAGCTGAGTTGCAGTCCAGGCCAGGATTAATTGGCGACAGCTTTGGAAACATCAGCCTGAGAAACATCCCACGGAATTGCATGGGACTGACCTAAGTCCTTGATTCTTAAGGCGGAAACGCCAAAGACACTCTGTAGATTATCATCACAAAGGACCGCATCAGGCGTCCCGTGCGCAATCAGTTTCCCGTGATTAATCAAAGCAATTTGATCACAGAAACGCGAGGCGAGTGTAAGATCATGCAAGACGATAACAATGGTGTAACCTCTTGTTTCTGTTAGGTTTTTGAGGAGTTCCATGGTGGATATTTGATGCTTAGGTTCAAGCTGCGCCGTCGGTTCATCAAGCAGTAACACCGGGGCCCCATTAATAAGCATGCGCGCTAAATGTACACGCACTTGCTGACCTGATGAGAGGCTGTCGTAGAGGCGATTTTCAAGCCCTGTAAGTTGCAGGTCTTTTAAGGTATTTTTAAGGTCGTTTTGGGGTGCTTTGGCGGACTTTTTGAGTCCCATGGAAACGATTGTTTGCACATTCAGCGGCCACGCGACAGAACCGTGCGATGTGTAATAGGACATCTGATCTGCACGTTGTTGCAGGCTGAGGGAGTTCACATTTGCGGATGCAATGTTGACATTTCCGGTGATAGGAGAAAGAAGTCCCAGAGCAGATTTAAGGAGGGTGGTCTTACCTGCACCGTTCGGTCCAACAATTCCTGTTAACTTGCCGGGTACAATCTTTAAGTCAATTTGATCGAGTAGTGTTTTTGTACCCACTTGAATGGTTGTATTTTTAAATGTGATGCTCATAGATTTTGTACTCCCATGCGATGCATGCGGTAAAGAATAAAGATAAAGATTGGGCCGCCGAGCAGCGCAGTCAAGACCCCAAGATTAAGTTCTTGCCCCAAGGGCAGATGCTGAATCAAACAATCAGCAAGAATTAGCAAGATTGCGCCCCCAAGTCCACTGCTGAGTAAAAGACGATCCGGACGGTAGCCAACAATGGGGCGTAAGATATGCGGGACAATCAGGCCAACAAAGCCGATATTACCGGCAACTGCAACAGAAGCACCGACAGCAAAGGCAACGCCCAGGGCAATCAGCAATTGTACCCTGGGAATGGAAATGCCGAGGGTGGTGGCCTGATCTTCCCCAAGACTCAGAATCATTAGTTTGCGCCGTTGGCTGAACATTAAGAGGCAGCCAAGGGCAATAAACGGAAAAGCATAACCAAAATGCATCCAAGTGCGGTCATTTAAAGACCCCAATAACCAGAATGTGATTTCGTAACGGGCATAAGGATTCGGCGCTAGATTAATTGCCAATGCAGTCAAGGAAACGGCAAAGGTGTTCAAGGCCAAGCCAACAAGAATAAGGGTGAGGGGTGTCCGTGAATGTCGGGTGCAAAGGGTCAGAAGGCCAAGGGCAATAAGGCTTGCCGCCAAACCAGATAGCGGCACCCATTGTAAAGCCATACCAAAATAGAAGGCGAGGACGGCACCGAGGGAAGCCGAAGCAGATATACCCAGAACGGCAGGCTCAGCCAAGGGATTGCGCAGCAAACCTTGCAGGGCCGCCCCACCAAGCCCAAAAGCGAAACCAATTGCCGCGGCAAGTAGCAGTCTGGGGAGTTGAATTTCTTGAAGAATAAGGTGTTCAATATCCGATGCACCTTGAATCACAGCATATAAATCATAAAGACCATAGCCATGACTGATCAGCGCCCCATAAAGTACAAGGCAAAACAGTCCAAACAACAGCGTAGGGGTACGGTAGAAGTGTATCATGATATCTGCCCTCGCAAGAATTGGATGATACGACCGGCATAAATCAGCGGGTTTTCAGCCATATCGCTGGATAAATGGATACGCTTGATGGCAAGGGATTTCAAGGCTGGATGTTGAAAATTTTGCGAAGCCTGTGAACGTTCCTGACGGTGGTCATACAGCGTGATCATAATTGAGGGTTGTAGACGTAGAATGCGGTCCATTGTAATATTTCCCCAGCCAAAAGAGTGTGACAGCTCACTAACCACGTTATGGCATCCTGAAAGACTAAGAAGCTCACTGAACAGAGTGTTCTTTCCGCAGGTGAGATTGCCGGGTAGTAAGACGATTGTTCTATGGAGGCGTTGCGGTTGTTGGTTGATAAATTCTTGTAGTGTAGCTTTGTATTGTGTTGCTTTTTCTAGGTTGCCAACCAGTTGGCAGTATTGTGTGATAATGGAAGAGCAGTCGGTGATTGACTTGGGGTGGGAGACAACAAAACTCGCAATGCCAATCTTTGCCAAAGCGGCTTGGGTAAACAGAGATTTATGCCCTTCTAGCACAACAAGATCTGGTTTATAATGCAACGCATTTTGTAAGCCGCCCGCATGCCTTGGAAAGTGCCCCAAGACATCGGAGGCTTTTTGAGGATTGCAAGCCTTCGGTTCGCTGATCGATGGACTGAGGGCTGCAACTTTTTGGCTTGGCGTAAACTGCTGAACAAATGTATCCGTATAAGGCGTTAGAGAAACAACGCGGCGTACACTTGTTTGTTCAGAAATAGAATGCTCAGCATTTAAATGAAAAAAGCTTAATAAAACCATGAAAAATAATAAAAAATGCATTATATTTCTACCTTTACATTAATGAATATGCTGCGGCCTGGGGCTTTAATTCCCGGAAAGAGTGCATTAGGATTATTGAGGATATTATCAAGCCGTATTCCCATGCTTACAAACGAGAGCGGTCTTATACTGACAGCGCCATGTAGCAAGAAAGTCGGCTTAAGATTGCCAAGACTTGATTTATATCCTGTATAATATGTGCCCAACAAAGATGTTTCAACACGCTTAGAGGGGAGTATATTTAACGTTGCCGTGAATTGATGTTGAGGTGTGAAAGCGGAGTGACGTTGATTTGAGCGAAAGGTTGTTAAACTGTAGGCGCCCCGGATATTTACCCAGTCCGCTGGTTGATAGAATGTCCCCAGTTCTAGCCCCTTAAGCTGCAGTTTCTGTTTTTGAACATAGCGGTTTTCCTGAAATCCAATGAAGTTATGGATAGCAGTGCGAAAACCAGAGAGCGTGACAAGCAACTGGTTGTTGATAAAGCTCTGACTGAGGCCAATGTCAGTGCCATGTCCTTTTTCTTGTATTAATTTGTCGTTGCCAATTTCAGGGGCAAATAGCTGAAATAAGCTAGGGTTTTTATGGCCCGTTCCGTAACGAATCGCAGCTGTTGTATCGTCTTTTTTAAAACGAATCGCTGCTTCTGCATCGGTGATATTGGGTGTTTTGCTGTAGACTGTATGACGAATACCGCTTTGTAAGCTGAAATGCTCAGTAAGCTTCTGTTTAAAATGAAGGTAGCCTGCAAAGCTTGACTGGCTGTGTGCGCTATGGCTGGGTTCTGGTGTAAGGTAGGCTTTGGTTTTTGCATGCTGATGCGTTGTTAGGGCGCCAAATTTAAGTTTAGTTGTGTCACAAGGCTCATACCAGGCTTTGTAGTGTGCTTGAAAGAGCTGACCATCAAACTGTGAGGTTTTCGCATGCTTTTCATAAAATTGACGCGCGCTTTGTGCTGTTGCAGCAATCAAACGGTGGCCCGCATTATCCTTTTCATGAAAAGCTTCGATATGCGCAAAAGTTTGCCGGCTGCGAAAAGATCCTTCTTTTGAAAAGAGTTGTGGTCCCCTTCCATCAAGGATTGTCACGTTGCCGCGCAGGCCGCTGTTTTCAAGCGGTGTAAATTGCATTCCTAGATTTCCTGCTGTGTTGCTGTAACGCCGAGAAAGCGATTGCTGGGATCCTTGAGTGCCTGAGTGAAGGACATTCATAGACAGTGAACCAAGCTTGTCACCCACATGCATATCGCTGCCAAAACGGTGGGTGCCAAAATTGCCGATACCGCTTTCAATGCTGCCTTTGAAAAAAGGTTCTCGGCAACGTTGTCTTTGCATTCTAAGGTCAATGACGCCGCCTAAAGCCCCGTCGCCATAAAGGACGCTGCGTGGGCCGCGTTGTATTTTGATTTTATCAATCAGGGATAAGGGGATATGATCCGGTACAAAAATATCATTTGGGGTACTGGGATCGCTGGGTTTAAGGCCGTTAATATAAACGGGTGAATGCCGAGGCTCAGCCCCGCGGATTCGTATGGTCGCTTTTGACCCCAGGCCCTTTTCTCGCATAAGGGTAACACCAGGAACTGCTATGATTGCTTTGTCGAAGGTCAGGTCGTTTTGACTGTTTAATTGCTTGCGTGTCAGTGTGTTACTGAACGGTTCCGTTTTATTCGTATCATCACAAGGGGTTACTGTCATTGCGGATTCGCAGATGAGGTCGTCTTCTGGTTTTGCATAAGGCGCAATCCATAAAGATATAAATTGAATGGATAGGAATGTGTAGATGTATTTTTTGGTCATCAAGGGTCTCTCCGTCATGCAGTTTACTGATAACAGTGAAGAGAGGGGCTTTTGAGTGCCAACCATCGCCACGCTTATACCAGCGTTTAAAAAATCACTGCGACGGTTTAGAATTTGATCTTCAGAAGATCCTATGCCCGAATAACCGCACCACATGCACGCCCCGTACATCGGATGAGTGAACGCGATCGGTAGGTATCCTGACTTGCTGTATAGAGGGCAAACTTTAAATAATTTGCCGCCGTACCATCTACACCTTCCCGGTTTCCCAGTGGTTACGTAGTAGGCTTCATAGCTTACAGTTACGGGGGTAGTTATGGCTTTATATCGTAAAATAGCATATCAATTTACTGGATTTTCCTGCAAATATTAAGCGTTTTTACGATACCATATTCCCATTTACAGCTGAAAAAGACCGTTAGGTTTCTATACGAGCTGTTATCCCCAAGGGGACCGATCGATCATACCATAGGTGAAGTTCGACCGGGAATCAAGTGGGCAGATGAACTTGTTTGAGTTTGTGCAATTACATTGCATCATAAAGGTCTTCGAGCGTTTTAGCCTGCCTAACTTTGGTAATGAGTTCTCTCATTTTGTAATGTGTAATAATCTCTTCTTTAGAATCAGGAAGATTCACATAAGCAAGATAGATTTGGGCTCTATTTAAGATGTTGTATGATAAGGATTTTCTTAGTATGAGGTGCAATAAATCTTCTTTTCCTTGTTGTTTTGTTATAAAATTAACGCAGTGTCCAGTCATTAGATCTTCATTATGAGAGAGTTCTTCAGCGCAACGACGGATCCGAAGCATATTGCTTTTTCTTGTTTCAAATTGTTCTTTTGTTGCAACTATGAAAATCGCACGCTGTTCATGATTGTTTTTTATTCTGAAATCAATGCCCTCACGGTAAAGGTCAAGTTCGCCTTCTTGAAATGCTTTCATAAGAAGCAGTTTGAAAATATCGCCTATGCCTCTTGTATCTGTTTTGTGTTTTGGTTTGTGGAGGTTTACATATTCGTTGGCTTTTTGATAATAAGGTAGAAGGATCTGATTAAAATTATTTTTCTGTTCAGTGCAAAAAAGCACATGGTATTCTTTGTTTAAGAAAGTAAAGGGCTCGTTCCTAAGGGCGTATATAAGGAGCCTTACAGCTTGATTACTTGCGCGTTGACTTTCAAAGAGGTGTATATTTTCAGGAATGATATCAGATAAATTGATTGCTTGTGCGTTTGCTGTAAATAAGCCAAGCCCAATGATTGCAGAGATAAGTAGCTTTTTCATAATAGAAATATTTCCTATGAGTAATAAATAGTATTTTATGGATTTTACACGGTTATTGTATGTTGTACATTTATAAATGTCAAGTTGTCTTTCTTTTTTGAGAGGTCATTTTAAGGGAGGGTGTAATAATGTGTTTAGCTGCAAATTTGTTCGATGTTTTCAAGCGTCAGGCCAATACTTAAACAAAAACGCTTCAGGTAATTATTCGTTGGGCTATAGAGATTGATGCTTCTTCCGTGCGGGATATGCGATGAAAAGGTATGTGTGTTATCTTCCATGTCTTGCGCTTCGATGTAGAAAGAATTGCCTTCTACCCATGTATGACATCCCATATTTGCAAAGGCTTGTTGTGCGTCTTTGGATGTGAAGTTATGAATTTTTTTACCGCCTTTACCAAACAGGCATAGAAAAAATTCAATAGAGTCATAGCGTGGGATATATGGGCATTTTTTTTCGGTAAATAAGCGTACCATTGCAGATTCTGCAGTTTGCCGTTTTTTATAATGAACCTTATGTTTGTTTTTGCGATCTTCAGCCCATTGAAGTTGAAGAAGCTGCATTTCTAAGGCTTCTTCTTCCGTAAGGTGGTCGGTCATCATGGCTTTGGAAGTTGTTGTGCTTATAGCAGTCATTGGCGGAGAGGGGGCGCGTTCTTCAGCGACAGAAGTATGTTTTGTTTGTGACGGCATCTTATTTTTAGTTTTATCAATATCATCCGTGTCGTTTTCATCATCAGAGGCCGTAATCTCTGGAAATTCAAGGCTATGCTCTTCCTCTTTTACAGGGACTTCGGTGCTGATTTCTGCTGTTGTTGTCGCAGAGGCTTGCTGATCAGAAACGGATTTAAGGTGCAAGGCTGTGGAGTCACCATCATCAATGGCATGCTGTAATCGGGCCTTATAACAGGAAAAATAGTCGACTTGATATTGATCAAAAGCAAGAGATGCAATAGTGAATATAAAGGATTGGGCGACGGGACTATCTTCTGGTAAGTCGAGGAGTGCAAATATTGTTTCTTCAAAGTCACTAAAGCTACCCGTTTTGTAGATTAAGTGACATAGGGCGGATAGGGCAAGGTAGGAAGGTTTATTTGTTGGGGAAAATTCAGCAAGCTCTTTGGCAAGATCCAAGGCCTCTTGAGCGGCTTCGGTTGTTCTGATTGCTTTGATTTTGATCGGCATAAGTTCTGGGATGATCATTCCTTTGGCTGTTTTATAATTTTTCTCAAGGAAATCGAGTCCTGATGCGTACTCTTCAGGGGTGCCTTTATGAATACAGCAAATTGCGTGAAAAATTTGATCCTCAGCATCAAGAATGGCTAAGTTTTCTTTGTAAATATTGAGGGCAATTTCAATGTCTTTATCTCTTTTGATAAATGTGAGTGTTTCCGCATAGTTTAACAGCGCCCTTTGTGAG
>CAYGJW010000004.1:0-1457 GCA_964350415.1 uncultured Alphaproteobacteria bacterium | reverse complement strand
CCCGCTTTATGGGCTCGAAGATAGTGCTGTGCTGCTGCTTGGCTTTTTGGATGTAATTTTCTAAGGATGTTGCCTTTTAAAAAGAGCGCTTGAGGATCCTCTTTTGCACATGGGACTTCAAGCAGGTCAAGGGCTTTTTCGAGATCTATTTTTCCGCCTAAGCCTTGCGAATAAAGGCTTGCGAGTTGAATGGGAGGCTTTATGCTACAGCTAAGATCAATCGCTTTTTGGAAATAAATTCTGGCTTTTCTATAATTCGTTTGCGGCTGGTCTTCGATACTTAAAGCTGTTGCAAAGTTATGGTAATCGGCTGCTTGTATGTCTGGGGATTTATTAATGACCCCACAAAGTACATCGTGTGCTTTTGTATAATCTCGTTCTCTGTCTTGAGCTTTAAGGCAAAGATGATAAGTTTCCAGTGGCTTCCTAAATTCTTTGCCCGGTAGAGTTTTACAAACATCATATAGGTAGCGGGTAATCTCAACTGGGTCCCCCGAGAGGTATTGATAAGCCTCGCCTTGCTGGTTGCTGTCGTTGTAGTGATATAAAAGGCTGGCGGCGGCACGTGTACCATTCTGTAAGTCAAGCATCGCTGTATAAGCAATTCTAACAGTGGAAAGGAACTCTCTCAGGCGCTTGGTTTGTCTTGCGGGTCTGTTATCTGTTATGATCTTAAAGATTTGAGAGCTTTGTAATGTAAGTTGTTCTATTGGGGCCCCACCAAGATTGTCTGTGCGGTATTTTTCGTATGCTGGATAGGTTTCTTGAAGAGCTGCTATCGTCATAGTTGGTGCATAGATATATTGATGCGCTTTGATAAGTAGGGGTAGGCTGGAAAGTGCTTGAAAGGGAGGCAGCATTCTATAAGCCCATGGGTAATAGGTTGCTGCAGATCTAATGCCTTTTTTAGAAAAGAGGGCGAAATTACGGAACTTTTTGATTGATGAGAGACTATGTTCAAAAAGTCTTCCTAGCAATACTGCTGCACGCGCGCACTTTTTCATTAAAATAAGGGAGATAAGATCTTTAAATGCGGCATCCTTTTCTTCTGTTGTTGTACGAAATTCTTCCTTGCTTCCTGGAATTGGATTTGTATCGCATATTATCATATAAGCAAGGGACGCTGAAAGGGCATCCTCAGAATCTGTGATCCATTTTGCTGGCACTGAATCATAGGGAGGCGTGTATTTTTCTAAAGATCCCAAATGTTGATTCAGATACTTAAGATAAGCCAGTCCGATCGTGCTGCCGGATTTGCAGTACGTGGAAAGAAGGGATTTTGCTTTATCAAAATGACCATTCTCAAAATGATCGAGGGCTATTGAGTAATGGGATTGGCCGTTTGTGCAAAATAAAAGTCCAATCAACAAAGTTAAAATTGGTATTCTATAATTTTTTTTTAAATTAAAGTGGTGTGTTCTTTTAATTTTAATGTTTTTTGTCATTATATTACATGT
>CAYGJW010000003.1:0-23895 GCA_964350415.1 uncultured Alphaproteobacteria bacterium | reverse complement strand
GTGCAACAGGGGCTGGATCCAGAATAGATTACTTTAACAAAACATCTATGAACAGAAAACGCCTCCCTTTTGGGAGGTTTTTTTATATAAAAATCAATTTATATTGTTGCAAAACAAGAATAGTATAACGTTAAACCAATGAACAATAGGGAGCGCAAACGCATGAAAAACTATCTTTACATCTTATGTGTATTGACCCTTAGTCTGGGCACGTATCATAATGCAAGCGCCTATCCCGAAGGCTTTGTCATTAATAATGAAAGTACACTGCAGCAATTTTTTAATGCCAATTGCCAGAACAAAGAATTGAGCATCGATCTACATTTTAATGGCAGCTCTTATTTAACCGAAGAAAGCTTTCTGCTTTTAAAGGCATCAATATCTCAAAATATGTTGGTGGAATTGAACCTGATTCTACCTGCTCAGAATAAAGAGGACCGCTTTGAAGAGTGTGATGACGAAAACACCTTAAACCTTTTCATACCCCTGATGTCCGATCTTACGCACTTAAAGAAATTCACTGTGTTCTACGGGGACGAAACTGCCATCAATACAATAATTGAAAACCTACCAACAGGGTCTAACTTACTGAGCGAAATTTCCTTCAAGTCCTGCTCTCTAAGCGACGCGCAAGCTTTAAGGCTGGCACAGCAACTCCCTAATTTTAAAAAATTGCAAAGCATCGACCTATCAGGCAATAATCTGACACTCAGAAGTGCCTCCACTCTCAGCTCTGCCTTTACCAAAATACCTAGCCTAGAAGAGGTAAGGGTCAGCAATAACCAAGGCATCTCTGATGAACAACGCTATGCACAACTCGCAGGGTCAGGGAATGTTAAGATTAAATTCGCAACGGATACATATATTCGGGGAAAGATTTTTCGTTAAGTAAGAACAGATCACATCTTTTTTCGCCATATTAACAAATTCATAAATCATCTCCGTAGTATTTTGAAACAATCACCTTCATATTATATTCCTTAATAATTGCCTCATCTGCATGTGCACTTACAATATAAGCGGCGTAGACTAAGGCTTTGGCGTATTCATCTTCAAAGTCTGCAGCTTCCGCAAGCAGTGCCAGCACCTTGTTTATATCTTCGTATTCACTCCTAATATAAGACGCGTAGATTACTGCCTTAAAATTTTCGATAAAACTCGAAGCTTCTTGAAATATAGCCTTTATAAGGTTAGGGTCTGCATCTTCTGTTTCTATATAATTAGCCATATTGTTTATTGAATAACGCAAGCCTTTGCCCTCATCAAAAGAATTTAAAACATCCGTATTACGTCCAGGGTGTTCTAGTACATAAAGAACAAATGCATTCGGTATACAGTACAATTCTTGTCTTGGTGTTTCTGCAAATGAGCGAATTCGATCTATTGTTTCTACAGTAAATTTTGAAGTATTTTTTATAAGCGATTTTATTTTAAGTTTATATGCTTTTTGCTGATTACAATGAAAGTTGAGCTCTGTAAGAATATTAATAAGAACATCCGTTGAACCTCTATATTTAAGAGTCATCCGAGTAAATCTATCCCCCTTATCCATATGATTCAAAATTTGCCCCAGAATCACCTTAAATATATAAATCCATAATGAATGTGTTGGGTCTTTTTCTTTATAAAGGGTTTCTAACGCAGATTTTTCACTACAATCACATCTTTTTAAACGTTCCAGTATTTCCTGGTATAAAGCCTCGTTAATACCAAAATAAACATGATCATCTAAAGCCCTTAAAACTTGCATTAAGCTTTGGATTTGGAAATCACGTGTATTTTGATCAAGCTCATTTGCAGTTATCTTCCAAGACTCATCTTCATTCTGTGTAATCATAAATAATCGTTCAATCGCTTGATAAAACTGTGTCCCCACCATATTCACAAGCGCAGGTCCCGCTTGAACTGCAGCTCTAAAAACATCATTCGCATGTCTGTTGAACTCTAAGAGCTCTGGCAAAGTCATGTTTTCTGAAAATTGAATTTGTATTTTTTTTGGTTGTAACTTTATACGCTCATAAAGCGTTTGTATCTTAGGTTCTTCAGAGGATGACCGACTCGACGGGCCTGTTTTACCGGCTTGAACAAGAGAAGAAGCGTTCAAAAATATCAGCGATATCAACACATTTTTGCAAAAAAGTTTGAATATTAAGATTCTATCCATATGAAAATCTTAATACAGTACATGCTTTAAATACAGCAAATATTTGGGTTAGAAAAAAATCAACTTAAATACATAACAGTGACCTGAATCCGTTAATTCATTTTTCAATTATAAAGGGACTTACTGCCTACCGTTCCAGCGCTCTAAGCAGCATTCTCATCCACTGCCTCTAGGACTTCACGAACCAGGAATTTGCCTGTCTCTTCCGTCAAACGCAAAGAACTCAGTAAACACAACAAGGAAGCTTCAAATTAAATATTACCCATCGAATTAAAACGCCAAACAACCATGGGGTGAGGCGTTGGGTTATTCGGCGATGTAACCTGAAGCATGGACTCTGACAATACTGCTTTGGTATATTTTACAATAGTTTTTCGCCAGAAATTAATTGCAGATGTATTTTTTGGCATGGCAGCGCATTCCCAAATTCCTTGAAACTGATCAAAAACCAAAGTTGCAATTTTTGTCCCAACACCTTTGTTTTGAAACTTACCGAGAACAAAGAACTCACCCATATTCCACTGAACATCTACTGAAGTCCCAGAAGTATTAATCATCACAAAACCAGCAAGTTCATCTCCGACTTTGATCAGGAATGGATGGCGGTCAATTTCATCAAAATAAGCCTTTAAATCAAAACATTCATACAGGCCATCTTCTGGGCATTCCCAACCCGGCTGATCTCCGCACTGCTTTGAAAGGTCATAGGTATAAAACCGAGCCATATTTTGAACGGTTGGGTAATTGTCCATTGTTGCCTTGATCAATTTAAGGTTAGGCAGCATTCTCATCTACTGCCTCTAGGACTTCACGGACTAGAGGCACTGTGATCTCGCGCTTATCTGCCAGGGAGCGTTTATCAAGTGCCTCGACAATACCGCATAGCCCTACAAAAGAGCGTTCTGCACGACTTAGGATATAACTCATAACCGGGGCGCTTACTTGTAACTGACGGTCTGCAAACAACTTCAAACACAGCGCACCTAAGATGCCCTCGTCCGGCAGGCCAATTTCAACAGCCGGCACAGAACACAAACGCGACTTCAAATCAGGTAGCTTTATATTCCACTGTAACGGCGGGGTACGGGCTAGAATGAGCAGATGCCCGCCCATTTCTTTAATCACATTATACAAATGAAAAAGCGGCTCCTCGGTGCGCGCGTCAAACCCTGCCCCCAAGTCTAAGACAATATTCTTTGATTGCTCAGCCAAGGCACGCGGTGCTGAAGCAGCTACAAGATCATCAGAAGTCAGCAACAGTGCATGCACTTTATCACGCCAGATTGCACCCAAGTGACTTTTACCAGAACCGGTTTGTCCATAAACAATAAGCGTGCAATGCGCCCAAGTGTTTGGTAACGCTTCAACCCATTGCACAGCCTGAGCGTTACATTCCGAAACAATGTAATCGTCGGCGCAGTAGCGCGGCACTTGCCCTAAGTCAAAAACCAGCTGCATTTATTGGTACTACCCTTCTTTTTTCGGGCTGGAAACGACAGCCTGGTAGTAAGAACTATCAAGATATTCTGAAATTGTAAAGCGCACCAGAACACCAACCACAGCAACAACAGGAACCGCAATCAGGGCGCCGACAAAACCGAACAGGCTTGCACCGGCGAGTAATCCAAAAATCATCCATACAGGATGAATATTTACCTTATTGCCGACCAACACAGGCGACAAATAGTTTCCTTCAAGTAATTGCCCTGCACCGTAAATGGCGGCGACGACGGCAATCGGCTCCCAACTGCTGAACTGTGTAAAAGCCAGCCCCAGACTTAATACCAACCCTAAAATAGAACCTAAGTATGGCACAAACGATAAGATACCCGATAACAGCCCGACCACCAGTCCAAACTGCAGCCCCGCCAAGGTAAGCCCGACGGCATAAAAAGTACCTAGCAAAAGACACACACTCATCTGACCGCGTGCAAAAGCAGACAAAACAGCGTCAATCTCTTTAAAAATCATACGCACTTTATCAGCAGAATCCCTGGGGAACAGACTGTCAATCTGTCGCACCAAGCGCTTCCAATCCCGCAACATGTAAAACGCATCATCCGGCGTAATTACTATCAGTGATCCGACATTAAGGAGGGCAGCACTGCTATTATTTACGGTTGATTCCAGGCCCGTTGCCCACTTTACCGTCCCAGCAGCAGATCCTTTTGCAAGCTCGGATACAGGAGGGATATCCCCTTGTGCAACCAGCCCCTCAAACTTTTGCTGTAACAGCTGAAATTTTTGCTCAAGAAATGCGATCAGTTTTGGCAGCCATTCAATCAGCTCCATGATCTGAACTTGAATCAACGGCACCAGCAAAAAGATAAATCCTGTAACCAAGAATGCGAACAGGAACAAACTTAGAAACGCTGCGAGTGATCTTGGACATCCCCATTTTTCAAACTTTCCAGCCAAGGGCGCCATAAAATAAGCGACGGCCAAACCCACCACAAAAGGCAGCAGCACATTATGGAAAGCCGCAAAAAAACCAACGGCAAGCACTGCCACGAAAAGCCAAAAATGTAAGGGGCGTACCTGTCCCATAGCAGATTATCTCCGGTTACTTGCAGGGTGATTATAAGAACTGCCTTGGGCGTGCGTCAAAGATGAAACCTCTGGATGGCGCGGATTAGATACAAAGCTTTCCATAGGAAGATCCTGAATCTCAGGCTTTGCAGGTAGAAGATAGCGTACCACCATACCCGCACCATCATTAATCAGCTCAAGAGCATGTTTTCTTAAATGCTCATTAAGGTCAGAGATAGATCCTGGAAAACGGAGGACAACCGAAGCACTCACACCAGAAAGTGAGGACACTTCAGCCAATTTAAGGCCTGGAGTTTGCATCAGTTTCTTCCTAATACCGCCCCACTCATCAGCACTGGAAAATGCAACATAGGCTTTTACTGTTTGTTCATCCGTTGATTTTTGCACGACACGGCGCTTCCAAGCTTCGCGCAACAGCTGCACCACATGGATCGATGCTTTACGCTGCAAGTGGTCATCGCTCTTTACCGCACTGGCACGAACGATTGCCTGCTTCGCACCAATCACGCCATCGCGGTCAAAGCGCTTCACAATAATTTCTGCGCGCTTATAATTTTTCTTTTTCTTCGTCTTTTTGGATTCTCCTTCCTGTTGATCTAAAAAGCGAATAGATACGACAACCAGATCCTTGGCCCGGTAACGACGCAAAAACCCCGCCAAAGACACCATATTACCCGACAAAGCATCCGTTACAGTCACACTTCTCCGGTCTTCTAAATCCCCCAGCGGCAGCACGAATTGCACCAGCTTTGATTGTCGTGCCTTATCATATAGCACTTGTTTCCACTGGTCGTCTTCGCTCCAAAGTTCTGGCTTATCCTTATCATAGATGATGGGAAGCAGCAGAATTGGCGGGCTCTTTTGTTCTGTCACTCGGATCGCTTTGCGCTGTAGATAATACCGCACAGCCTGAGGTTTGAACTCAACAACAAGCTTCGCCCGATAGGTTCCGCCTGTAACTTCCTCTGAATTTGGCTCAACGCGGATACTTTTGACCAGCCCGGCGACATCCGCATCCGTGAAGTCCATGGGCAAACGCATCTTAGAAGATGCCGGTATCAAGCGCTCAAATAACATGTAAAGCGCCTTTTTCTGACCGGCAGAATAAGCCTCTAGTCGCGCTGTAGAAGCCCTTTTAGCCGTCACCTCAATAGGGACATCACGCACAATATAAATGCTGTCGCGGGCGCTGGTTCCATAATTAGGGTGCGCCGCTTGCGCATTAAACTCATTCGCATTTACGGATTGGCTGCATAAAAAAGAGATAACAAACAAAAAAATAAACGGCTGACGCATCACAGAATCCTTAAGATGTTCACAAGAAAGAACCTGCAACGCTGATGGGCAGCATCACACTCATAGCTTTCTAATGATCATTGTAGCAAAACATCAAGAATAGATCACTTGAAATGTAACGGCCTTCTGTGATTTAAAATCATATAAAAATACACGACATTTATCCCAAATAAAAAGCCCCCCTCAAACTTAAGGGGGGCTTTCATTACTGAACCATAGAAAGTGACTTTATGCAGCAGCTGCGGCCGCTTCAATCGCTTTCACATTTGAATTGCTTGCCTTAGGCTTTTCCCCGTAAACAATTGGTTTTAAATTTTTACCAACCTTAATAAGCGGAGGAACAACACCAACAGCAGCACCTGCAGCGCCACCAAGAATCGCACCTGCAATGTCATTGCCTCCCAGCATTCCACCAACTTTTTTACCTGCTTCCATACCCATTTTACTGTAATCTGCAGAAGATTTTTTCACTTCAGGAATCGCAGAAAGAACAATCGGGGCTGCAGCAACAACCATTGGCACAATGATTTTTCCAGCTTCTATAGTTTTATTGACACCACTAATCACATGCGGTGTCGCTTTTTTAACGCCACTGACAACTTTTGGCGCAACAACTTTAGCAGTTTCATATGTCTTCTTGGCTGTTTTTTTCGCTGCAGAAGCTGTTTTTTTAGCTGCTTTCTTAGCTGTATCTTTAAAGCTAAATAAAGTTTCTACTTTTTGTTTCTTCGCCTTATCAGCAGCTTCATGCTTTAAGCTTACAGGCGAAATCCTCATATAATTTGAATCGTCAACAGAAATACTCATAAGTGAAAAATCAAATTTTGTTGGTGTAATCGCTTCAATTGCCCGCTCACCAATTTTTGGAGATTCTTTTAAGTCTTTTTTAAGCTCTGCTGCTTTTTCTGTAAAAAACGCGATAATCTGATCTTGAAAATCAGCAGCAAGATCTCCGCCTTCAAACTTAATAGGCCCTGCAACAATTTGCGCAGTTCCATCCGTATAATGCACCGTATAAAGCATTCTTTCTGCTTCAAGAACGCCATTAACACGAACATTATTTTTCATATCTGCATTAACACTAAATGCAAACATTACAGTAAGTAATGCCATTGATATTTTTTTCATTGCTTCCTCCAGTTTTATTTTATTCAAGTGCATATCCTTATAAAAACAATGATAAAACACCTCATTCTTTAATTATACTTTAAATAACTTTATTTTCAATCTTTAGATAATTTCCTAAAGCAAAGAAATTTCCCGGACTGCAAAGAACCAGCCTGCAAAGTTCCAATCATTATTTTTAAGCCTTGAGGATAGTTCTTTACGCATTTTCATAAGCTCTATACCCAACTTATTCTCCCCAGTATAATTACCCTGTGCGTCATGCTCCATCCCCCAACGGCGATCGCCCCAATCATTACCCTGAACAAGCAACCTATTACCTGTATATAACAAGTGTCTTGCAAGCAAATTACTACGCTTCATAAATTTATCCTTAAGCAGCGGAGCCAAAAACGCATCAGGAATTACACCCTTTTTCTCCTGCCATTTACCTTGCAGCGCATCCTGTGCACTGCTGCCATCCATTCTGGCGATCTGTTTCCACCCACCTAGACCTAAAGCAAGCGCCTTTTTCGCCTGGTACAGGGCTTCCACATTGCTTGCATATATCTTCTGGCCTTGATACTTAAGCTTCATCATTTTCTTTGATTTAGGGTTCCATTTTGCTTTTGTTGTCGGATATTGATGTGCGTAACTAACTCCAGACTCGTAAGAACTTGAAAGAAAGTAATAAGGATTATGGGGTGGTGCCCCTT
Organism: uncultured Alphaproteobacteria bacterium; assembly: GCA_964350415.1. Lineage (GTDB taxonomy): Bacteria > Pseudomonadota > Alphaproteobacteria > CAYGJW01 > CAYGJW01 > CAYGJW01. Next base: position 16,065 of record CAYGJW010000003.1, on the reverse strand, counting down.
TGTTTTCAGTCCCAAAAACACGAATCAAGGCATCTTTAGAGTGCAAAAGCTTTATGTCTTCTTTAGAAAGAATATAAGGCTTATGTTGCCCCATAATTCCATTCTGCACCCACCCATTCAATTCGTCCATTTCTGGGTCTTGAGATAAATCATATGCCTGTACGCGGCTAGCTTCAAATTTTAGGTAATACCAAAGCTTCTTAACCAACTGAGTCTGATTTTTTATGGAATACGAATAAATATTACGCTTGGCTTTACCAATAAATCTAAAACCTTTCCGGTCTTCTACGGCCAATAAGGCATTGCGCCATTTATCTGACTTCCTTAGCGCTTTAAAAGCATATTTGGCATAGGCTCTATGCAGCCAGTAACTCTCCCAAGCAGCCTGATCATATTTCTTTTGCTTTTTAACCGCTGAATACCCTTCTGCTTTGACCATATCGTATATCGATTGCTCTTTTCCTTCATCGGACATAAAAACAGCATCATTAAAGAAACCTCGTACATCAAACTTTGCCTCTGCTGAAGTTAGTCCGAACAAAAAAACTAAACTGATAAAAAACACTTTATTCATAGATTTCCCCCCATGCATAATCCTAACAAATGTTTCTTAATATTTTCTTAAGAAGCTTTAACGATTAACCCTATAAAAAAAGCCCTAAGTTTCAACTCAGGGCTTTTTTTTCTTAAAAGATATTATTTAAGATCAAGAGACAGGGACAAACCTAAGCTCTGGAACAGCAAACAACCAACCTGCATAATTCCAGTCTGGGTTATTACCTAAAAGTTTCAAAGCCATATCACGACGTAATTTCATTAAGTACATACCAAGCTTATTTTCTCCCCTGTATCCCCCGTTATCACGCACCATACCCCAATGTGTATCATGCCAATCATTGCCTTCAATAAGCAATTTATTTCCCGTGTAAATCAATTGTCTCGCAAGCAAATTACTGCTGTTGAATTTATCATCCAAAAGCGGGGTCATAAACGAATTTGGAACAGGCACCTTAGGCCACTTACCACTCAAAGCATTACGAGCAGAATTTGCATCCATTGCTGCAATTTTCTCCCAATTAGCCATCTTTAAATGTTCTGCTTTCGTGGCCTGGTATAAGGCCTCAACATTATTTGCAAATATACGCTTCCCTTTTAAGCGCAATATCGTCTTATTTTTTGCACAAGGTGTCCATTGAGCCCCTGTATTCGCTTGTGTCTGTGTATAGTCAACACCAGCCTCATAATAATTGGAAAGAAAATAATACTTATTATGCATGGGTTTTGCTTTTTGCTCTCTACCAAAGGCACTAATCAAAGCGCTGTTGCCATTCAATGACTGGACATCCGCTTTTGGCAGTGAAAAACTAGAATATTGACCAGTCATACCAAGATCTACCCAATCTGTGACTGCCTGCATCAATGGGTCTTTAAAAAAAGCATGCGTAGTCGCTCGTTTTTTCTCAAAATCAAAATAGTATTTTAACTTTTTCATTAAAGCTAATTGATCAGCTTTTACATACTTTGTTAATGCTCGCCCGTTTGAACGATTTGTACCAGTTGACTTAAAATCCGAGTGCTTTGCTTTTTTAATTTTTTTCAACCACTTATTTGACTTTTTTAATGCTTTAAATGCGTATTTTGCATAAAAAACATGATTCCAATGTCGCGTCCAGGCTGTATCTTTATACTTACTCTTACTTTTTTTCTTTACCCACTCTTTTTCTACTTCATCGTAAATTGAAATTTGTTTCTTACTTACAGAATCATAAAAAATATTATCACTAAAAAAATCATGTACATCAAATTTTGCTTCTGATGAAACAAACCCAAATACAACAATCAAACTTGAAAGAAAAATCTTATACATTATACGCTCCTCGTAATTTTCTATTTGTATACTATGCCTGTATATGTGTCCTAGCCAAACTGCTTAAAACACCTATTTAGATAGCAATCATTTGCATTCTTAATTAAAACCATATTCAATGAACTGATGAAGATAATTTTAAAAACAGCATTTATGTCAGCATACCTGATCAGCGCAACATTGTCAATAGGATCTGCAGAAACATTAAAAACAGAACCTTTCGACTATCAGAATCAACCTGATTCGTATTGGAAGGAAAAACTAGATCCTTTAACCTATACGGTTTGCCGTAAGGCAGGGACAGAGCGTCCCTTTTCAGGTCAATACGATAAGTTCTATAAGGACGGAACTTATGTTTGCGCTTGCTGTTGTTGCGACTATTCGCTGTTCGATTCAAAACACAAGTTTGATTCGAAAACCGGGTGGCCCAGCTTTTGGGATACCCCTTACCTGGACCATCTTGAGAAAAAGAAAAAGCGCAGCTTTTTCCTCACCACCTACCACGAGGTGCTGTGCAAACGCTGCGGATCCCATCTTGGCGATGTCTTCACTGATGGCCCAAAGCCAACAGGACTGCGCTATTGCATAAACTCCGTCGCCTTAAAGTTTATTCCTCGGGATACCAAACACCCTGCCAACTAATGCGCCTTAATCTTCAGCTTACCCCATAGGCATAAATGAACGACGTATGTTGCCGAGTCTTTGCTGCTCAATCTCCCAGTACTTTTCGTAAGATTCTTTCGCCTGATCCAATAGTGTGCTGGCACGAGGCTCTTCTGACATTGCTTCATACTTTTTTAAATAACACTTACGCTGACTACCATAATTCCGGCAGAACACCTTCATCACAAATTTAATATCTTGCTTCGGAGGCTCAATCTCCAGATACCAGCCATAAATCTGACAAAATCTCTGTGCATCAAAACGATCCCACACCGCAAAAATCCAGTTCAAAATCTTTGATTTCAGTGACCTATTCAAACCTGTAATCCACCTGAATAAAGCCTTTGTAAAATTTTCATCAAGCTCAACCTTATCGTCTCTCCACACACCGCAACCATGATGAAAGTAACTTGAATAGGTATATTCATAACCTGAATACTGGTGCACCTCACCAAAGGCTTTTAAGACTGCTTCTGTCTGCGCATCCCACTGACGCCCCGGTGCCCTTAAATAGTCACAAAAAATATGATGTCCATGACAGAAAGTCATAAAATCCTGTTCACAGTAGCGCTTGAGTAAATACGCTAATATGTCTGCATCAAGGATTAGAGAGCGAGAGAAATAAGCTTGATAAAACTCATATCTATCGTCATGACTTCTATCTTCCGCAAATTCAAAAATTATTTGAACTTCTGCAAGTGTTATATTTTCTGCCCTCAATAAAAAATCTCTAGATAATGCGAAAATGAGCTCCGCATATTCTTTACTCTTTGCAAGATTCCTAAATTTTTGTTTTCTTGCATCATCTTCAAGGCACGCCTTAAGTTGTAATTTAAAGCCTTTAAAGACAAACGGGTCCAAACGCGCAAGATCTAAATTTTCCCCTGCTCTTTTAACAACATCAAAGATTAATTTCAGCCAATCCTCCAGCGTCTGGCCTTCTCTGGTAAGTTTTTGAAACTCTGTCTTATCAATTTGTGCGCTAATTAAGGCCCTACACCAATCATCTTTGGCGTTCTCATAAAAAAACCATAAGTCCTCCGGTTTTAAACACGGCAGAAACAATTTCACCATGTCGTCGCTTGGCCTGATATAAGGCTTGTTTGGACGCAAGATGAAACGAAAGGATAGTAAGAGTATAATTGTCGGGTAAGAGAATCATTTTGGGTTTTCTTTAATTTGATTATAAGTTTCTTTTTCAGAAATGCGGAAATTTTTCTTACTTATTTGGCCTGATAAGTATTCTATTTCCAAGGCTGAATTAGCTAGTTTCGTCCAATACAGATTTTGTTGAATGGGAAATTGTCCATAAAATGACTTCAAAACCGGCCTCTGCATAGCGGGTGGTTCTCCGCCAGCGTTATCACAGGCCTTCACGATTAAGCTGAGCAGGAAAGTGATCGCCCGAAAATGCTCCTGCCATTCACCATGACCAGGGGTAATATCCGGTGAGGCCTGCAAAATTTTGTGTATTTTCCCCCAGTCCGTATGATTTTTAAGTCCATACCTTAATTTTAGGCAAACCACCCCAGGATATCGGGCAACAAACTTAGCGTCCTGAAGTTGCCGAGTCACCAATAAAAAGTGCCTGATAATTTGATTACACTGGGAAAGGCTTAAGTCATTATTATCTCCAATTTCCCATGGATCATCGGACTTCCACCCAATCTTTTCACAAAAATTATAAATCTTAATAAAATCTGCGATCACCAGCTTGCTAATATTTTTCGCGATCGCCTCAGGTGATGTATTCAGTTCTTTGGGATATATAAACGCCTCGAGTACATTCCAATACTGTGGGTTTGTTTTAAAACGGGGTTTTGCATAAAGCCCAGAAAATCCAAAACACAAAACCATCAAACAAATTAAAATACGCATTTAACTCTCCTCAATCAGAATCATCCAAAGACTGACCGTTAACAAGTTTACTTACATCACCAATCGCCTGTCTCAAATGTGCTGCACTTGCTTCATTATACCTCTTTTGTTCTTCTATATACTTTGGACGAAATTCCTTTGCACACTCTAATAATATTTTTGCACGCGGATCATCCGCCATCCCTTCATAATCATCTAGCTGAAAATCATACTTACGCGCATAGTCCTCACAAAACCGCTTATGGACATAATCTAGATCTTCTTGTGGCGGTTTAGTATCTAAGTAACATCCATAAAACTGACTAAATTGTACCGCATTAAAATCACTCCAAACTGCAAAAATCCAGTTTAAAATCCTCTGTTTTCTATATTTTTCCATTGCTGTAATCCATTCAAACAAGGCTCTTGTAAAAGCATCATCAAGCACGACCCCCTTGCCACCACAGCTGTTGCCTTGATGAAAATAACTTGAATAGGTGTACTCATAGTCTGAATGCGCATACACTTGATCAAAGGTTGTTAGAACTTCTTCCGTCTGCGTATCCCACTGAAGACCTCGTTGTTCAAGGTAGGTACTGAAAATAAATTTTCCATCCGTAAATTTTTTGTGGTCTTGCTCTCGATAGCGCTTCAGTAAGAAACTTATAATTTCAGGATCAAGTGTCAACGTCCGACCAAAGCAGGCCCTATAAAGCGCATCTTTTGTACAGAAAATATCTCCTTCCAAAAGCTCGAAGAGAACCTCAACTTCTGCAAGCTCTAACACTTCGGCCGTTGCCAAATAACTTGCAGCAAGGCGAATAAGCCCTTCATTCTTACTATGAGCTGCAAATTCTTGTTTTTTTCTTATATCATAAAGACATGCAGCAAACTGAGCATAGAAAGCCTCTCTGACCCTATTAATCATACTTTCAGGGGGCTCCTTCACTTTTTTAAAAACATCTAGGACACAGCATAAAGCACCTACCGTCGGTGATTGCAAAATATCTTGTATATAATGTCGCCTTTCTGCAGCCTCCATTTTATCCCACCAGTATCTTAAGAGCTTTGAACGCCAGCGCAAACCGATATAAAGGGGTTTATTCCAAGTAATCGACCGAGCATCATAATCATGCTCTGTGCGCATATCTCTTTCAAACTCAAGGTAAGGTTTAAGCGCGTCCTCTGTATGCTCTAAAAAGAACTGAAGATCTTCTATCTTTAATCGAGATAATAATCGTTTGACAATAAGCTTCCTAGGCGCAAAATAAGGTCTTTTGGGCGATGGCATAAACGTAAAAGAAAGCAACCGAACAATGGTTTTATAATCAAAAGCATCTAAGCTTTTGTTAAGACTGTGAAACAAATCATTCTCACTACTTTTTCTAAACCATTCCAAATTTGGACGCTTTCTCAAGTATTCCATTTCAACAGCAATACTCGCTATCTTTGAGAAATCTTCGGGCTTGCGACCACAATATCCAATCGAGTACAAAGAAGGTAATTGCGGCCATTCTACAAATAATTCCTCGTCTTCAGCATCGAAACACTGCAGCCCTATTAATTTAAACAAGCAAATAACGGTCTTAATACGCTCATTAATACCATTCGTATCCCCAACATAATCCTGCATCACATCATGCAAGGCATCCCAGTTAACACCTTTCAGACTTTCCTTCAGTCCAAGGCACACAATACCTTTTCGCTGAGCGATAAACTCTGCATCCTGCAATTGCCTAAGCACCAGTAGTAAATGCCATGCAATCTCAGTATACTCAGCCCCCTTTAAGTCGCGATTAATCGTCCATTGTCTCCTTGTTTCCCAATAATCATCCCCAGATCGTTTAATAATATTGTCAATATCAACGCTTACAAGCCAAGTAATCTGCTGCGTGACCTCCTCCGGATCTATATCCAAATTCAGCTCATTACCGCTTTCCTCCAAAAGCTCCCAATACTGTGGGTTCAGCTTATCGCCATCCCCTGCATAAACTGCTGAGAATCCGAAACCTAGAACTATCAAACATATAATTAACCGCATTTAATTTTCCTCTGTTCCATTACTAATTTTCGAAGTGAGCGATTCAGTAAGCTTTATTAAACCCTGCATTTCTCTCCAGGATTCTTCATTCTTCCGTTCTTGCGCCCTTCGGCATTCAAGGGCTCTCTGGAACAGATCTTTAATCCGAGGATCATCGGCCAACCCTGCATATTTAGCGCGCTGAAAATCACGCTCAGTGGCGTAACGCTGACAAAACTCCTTATGTACAAAATCAATATCTTCTTGCGGTGGTTCGGTCTCCAAATACCAGCAATAAATCTGGCAAAACCGCTCCGCATCAAAATCACTCCCCCAAACAAAAAAGACCCACTTTAGGACTTTCAACTTCCTGGCCTGAGTCATTTTTGTAATCCACCTAAATAAGGCCTTTGCAAAATCCTCGTTCAGCTCAACTTTCTGAGAGCTATTCTCCAACCAATGAAAATAACTTGCATAAATATACTCATAATCTGAACGCGCATGCACCTGATCAATGGTACGAAAAACATCTTCTGCTTGCGCATCCCACTGCAATCCAGCTTGTTTTAGATACTCAATAAAAACCCAGTCCCAATCATAGGCATCTTTATAGTCCTGCTCACGAAAGCGCTTCAGCAAAAAGCTTACAATTTCGGGGCCAAGCGTCAGTGTCCGCCCTAAACAAATTTTATAAAGCTCTTCCCTGCCACAAATACTACTACCTTTAACCAACTCAAAAATAATTTGAACTTCTTCCCGTTTTAAATTTTCCGTTCTGGCTAAATAAGACCCGGCAAGCTCTGCCAGAACTTCCGATTCATAGTAGGGCTTAAATCCTTTCTTATATTCGGAAAAATCAGCACAATGCCTCATATGAAAACCAAAAGCCTGCAGTAAGCTCCTACTCGTAAGATCAGAAAATATACTTTTTTTGAAGGCATCAACCACTGCCATCAATGCTTCCGCAGCTGTAAACCGCAGCAGGCATTCAACATATTGCATGGCTATATCGTCAGTTTCTAAATACCAACATGCTTCTTGTTGAGCCACATGGTTTTGCAGTTTTTCGATATATCTCTTTAAAAGAAGTTTTGGCAGGTCCTGCTCTGGATCCTGCCTGAACTCCAGTTCAGTTTCTAAGTAGACAGCCGAAAATCCAGGGGTTGTATGCTGCATAAAAAAATGAATATCTTCTGGGCTTAACTTGTGCAGCAAACGCCAAGTCATCTCCATTGATGGCACTTTATATTTTAAGCTTTTCCGCTTTATGAACAAATAAGAAAGCAGCTGAAAGGCGGTCTCACGACTTGCATATTCTGTAAGGCGATCTGACCTTGCCAATTTATTCTCAAGGTCTAAAAACTGTTTGTCATCTTCTGCTTCACCCACCCAGTAATGCGTGTAAAAAGCCCTCAAGGCATAATTGAACCATAACTGTTCATCTAGATTTTCAGCCAAACTACTTAAGTATAAAAAACGCCCAATCCCAGGCCTATGAAAAGAATATAAATAAGCACGCGATCTGGAAATTGGCTCTAGTTCATCCCACAAAACTAAAAGCAGATGCCCAGCAAAACACCCCTCACGACTACGCAGAACTTCTACCCCATAAGCATTCATAAACTCCGGAGCCGTCGCAGGACCTATGACTTTCGAAGAAAATAAGTCTTTAATCTGCTCTCCCAAATCAGGAAAAGCAGGTTCGCCGCATATTTTTATAAATTTCGCATCTTGTATGTGCTTGAGTATCAGCAATAAATTCCCTGATATTTTTATGTATTCTTCATTCTCTAACTCAGGATTTCGGTCTATAGAACCCGCAACACGCAAGCGCTGACCGTATTTAATCATCGTCACTATATCCGCTTTTAAAAGCCCACGAATATGCTGAGTGACAACGTCTGGTCTAGTATCAAGCTTTGGATCACACTCCAGTCCATCAAGCAGATTCCAATATTGCGGGTTGGCTTCGAATTTATCCCCTGTATCCCCCGCATGAACGTCACAAATCCAAAAGCTTAAAACCAGCAAACATATAATTAAGCGCATAACTGAATACCTTTCAGATGAATATGTCCAAGTTACAGCATTTTAATAATACCTGAGAAATCTACCTCAGCTTGTCCTTCTTCGATAAATTTTTCATAGAGCTGCTGCGATAACTTACCCATCGGTGTCTCAGTTCCAGCATCTTGCGCTGCCATCTGCGACAGGCCAATGTCCTTCAGCATCATTGCAGCGGTAAAACCGGCCTGGTAGTCGTTATTCGCGGGGGAAGCAGGTACAGGGCCCGGCACCGGGCAATAGCTTGTCAGCGACCAGCACTGGCCGGACGACTTTGACGCCACATCGAACAAGGTTTGCTTATCCAGTCCCATCTTCTCAGCCAAGACAAAAGCCTCACACGTGCTCAGCATTTGAACGGCCAGCATCATGTTATTACAGATCTTTGTCAGCTGCCCATTACCGGACGCACCTGTGTAGAACAGGTTCTTACCCATATTTTCAAGGAAGGGTTTAACACGCTCAAAACTCTGTTGCTTGCCGCCAACCATAAAGCTCAGCGTTCCGGTCTCAGCACCCTTCGTACCGCCGGATACGGGCGCATCCAGCATTGTGTGCCCTAGGCTTTCTGCTTGCTTTGCAACTTCTCGGGCTGTTTGCACATCAATGGTTGAGCAATCACAAAAGAAACTCTCTTTAGGGGCCTTATTTAAAAGCCCCTGCTCGCCAAGATAAACCTGCCGCACGTGCTTGCCTTCTGGCAGCATCGTGAAAATAATCTCCGCGTAATCAAGCACATCCTGCGTATTGGATGCCGCCTCAGCGCCTTGATCGACGAGCACATTGACCGCGTCTTCAGACAAATCAAACACACGCACCTGATGTCCCGATTTGACTAAGTTAAGGGCCATGGGGCTACCCATATGCCCCAAGCCAATGAAACCAAGTTTTGCCATTCGATCAGCTCCGCTCAGTTGTCATTAACGAGAACTCAACGCCTTCGCGAATACCCGAGGGCCAGCGTGTCGTTACCGTTTTCATCTTTGTATAAAAACGAATACCTTCCATGCCATGCATTCCAATATCCGCGAACGCTGATTGCTTCCAACCGCCAAAGCTGTAATGGCCTGCTGGGACTGGAATTGGCACATTCACACCGACCATACCAACCTGCACACGTTGGGAGAAATCCCTGGCGCAATCACCATCACGGGTGAAGATCGCAACGCCGTTTCCGTATGGATGGCTTGATGCCAAGTGCAAAGCCTCTTCATAGGTTTTCACCCGCACCACACACAATACAGGCCCGAAAATTTCTTCCTTATAAATCTGCATATCCGGCGTTACATGGTCGAACAAACAGCCGCCCATAAAATGCCCACCTTCGAACATCGGAACTTTAAACTGCCGGCCATCAACCACAAGTTCTGCAGCTTCTTCGACGCCCGTATCAACAAAGCCTTTCACGCGCTTCAAATGCTCTGCAGTAATCAGCGGTCCCATTTCAGCTTCAGGGTCTGTATACGGTCCAATCTTCAGGTTTTTAACTTTTTCGGCCAGCTGACTCACAACCTTATCAGCCATTTCGTCACCAACGATCACCGCGACAGAAATCGCCATGCAGCGCTCACCGGCGGAACCATATCCTGCCCCCAACAAGGCATTCACAGTTTGATCAATATCAGCGTCAGGCATCACCACCATGTGGTTTTTTGCGCCGCCAAAGGCTTGTACGCGTTTGCCGTGTTCAATAGCTGTCTTTTGAATATACTTCGCCGTGCTGGTTTGCCCAATGAATGTCACCGCCTCAACATCGTCATGTACAAGCAATGCATTAACCGCTTCTTTGTCTCCATTTACCACACTGAATACGCCTTCTGGCATTCCAGCTTCTAAAGCAAGCTCTCCCAGTAATTCAGCAGCTGAGGGATTACGTTCAGAAGGTTTCAGGATAAAGGTATTACCGCATGCAAGCGCCACAGACGATGTCCATAAGGCCACCATTACCGGGAAATTAAATGGCGTGATACCGACACAAACACCCAAAGGCTGACGCACGGCATAGCTATCGATTTTTCGGCCAATGTTTTCGGTGAAATCACCTTTTAAATGGCTAGAGATACCACTGGCAAACTCAAGTACATCCAGGCCGCGGGCAATTGATCCCTTTGACTCAGCCAAGGATTTCCCATGCTCTTCCGAAACCAATTCAGCAAGTCGGTCTTCATTTTCCTCAATCAGTGCATAAAATTTAGCTAAAATACGACCACGCGTCGCAGCAGGCTTTGCCGCCCATTCAGGAAATGCTGCTTTTGCTTTTGCAACAGCCAGCCCAACTACGGCCTCATCGGCAAAGGATACGTGACGAATAATCTCGCCCGTTGCAGGATTAACGACCTGACCTCGCCTCGCCATTTCAGCGCTCACAACATCTTCTTCAACATGTGCCATAACAACATCTTGCATTCATAATCTCCCTAATATTTTCAGCCACGCTAGCACTTTTCAGTCTGCTTGCAAATGCTCTGAACACATCAAAATATACTTCAAAATATAATAAAATTGCTTCTATCATTTTCTTTAAATAAAAAATATAAAATATAAAATTAAATAAAAAGATAAAGGCAATAAAAAATGAAAAAAAACAAAAAAACAAAGATATATTTTTTAGTATTCTTAATATTTTTTATATCTATCCCAAATTCATCTCACTCTATACTCACCAATGGAACAACACCAGATGATCAATATATAAAATTAGGAAATAAATTTCCTGAGGTTGGTCATATCCGAATTTTTACAGGCAACGACCCAACTCAATATGCCAGCCTTACAGGCACACTTATAACAGATCGTCATATTCTCACCTGTGCCCACGGCATTGATACACTTATCTCATCGCAGCATTATGGAAGCGTTGTGCATACAGATAAACGGCTTCAGCAAGTCAAAGGGCATGTAACGATTTTATTTCCAGCCCAAGGACACCGCCCCAAAATTATCCGAAAAGTTGAAAAAATCATTATTCACCCTCTGCATATACCAACTGAAATGCATAACGGTGACAGGATAAGTGCATATTCTAGTGTGTCAGAACACGACATTGCAATTCTTGAATTGAACCAGTCTATTGGCACCATTACACCACGTAAGATTTTCTCCCCCAAAAGTGAGGATGTTAGCTACTCCACATTCAGTGCCACCGTCGTTGGGTTTGGCGTATCAGACAATGGGGTCTATGACCATCAAAAACGTGCGGGTCATCTACCCTTCATTACGTCATTTAAGCAAGAAGAAATTGATCAAAATGAACTTTTTTTTAACCGCTTCATTGCCATTTATGCGGGGGCCCCAAAAGATTTTTTTAACTCTCATAAGTTATCCTACTTTGAAAAGCTCTCTCAAGCATCCTCCTCTTCTGAACGCAATGAATTGAGTTGGGTATTAAAGGGGCTTACGAACAGCTCACAAAGTACAGATCCACTTTCTTGCGGGATCGCTTCTGGGGATAGCGGAGGACCTCTTATTTATGAAGATCGTGTTCTAGGAGTTGTCGAAGGTTACAGCTTTCCAACAAATGATGAGGATCTTGTTAAGCACTTAAATCCATCCGATATGAGCTGGTCTGTCTTTGGTTTATTCACACCGATCATCGATCTTAAAACAGGTGATCTTGAGGATGATTTTGTTAATATGCTTATGCGAATCGATGCAGGAGACGCCTTAGAGGACGACGAATGGGATCAAATCTATTTCCGGAAGCAAGCCAGGCGACGGTATCTTAACTTCGGTGAAAATGACAGTGTCAACCTTATTGACAATGGACGCCTTTTTGAAACCCTAAGAGACCTCTCTAATACGCCCGTCGTTCTATCAACAATCATACAGATCGATAACTTCAAGCAACTATATAAGGTGTCTTCATTACTACCCTTTGACATTGATTTTGATCATTTTTTTATGATGCCCTTACAAGATACTTATCCGCTCGCATATCGGAACTTAGGTTGCTGGGCGACCCAAGCGATCAAAGATGCCTACCTAAAGATTGAACAAGCAGGCAACTTCTACACCCTTGAGATCGCCGGTAACAAAATGTATTTTACGCTCGAAAGGATCTAACCATCCATATTTGCTGAACGCGCCTTCAGTGCGCTTCGGAATACCGAAGGCATTTCTGTATCCGGCGATACCTTACTATATTTTCCCCACTCCACCCCTATATTACGCTCAAGCGTTGGGTCCGTCTTAAGAATTTCACCATAATGAGCACGACCATCGCCTGAGCGTTTATGTTTATTAGGTCCCCTATATGGCATGCCGTATAAAATCATCGGATGTTTATATTCTTTATAACCTAAAGCCATTAATCGCTTCCACAGCTCCCGGTCCTCCACGCCCCAATACTTTTCATAACGTTGATCAAAACCACCCACTGCCAATAACGTTGAACGCCAAGTTGTTTGCCAACCCGCAGAAATTGACTTAACGGATGACTTTTTAACATCCATTCTTTGGTTATTTTTCTTTGCACTTCCTTTATCCTCAACCCGAAACATTTTTCCATGTAGAAATGTTGCCCTGTTTCTTGGGTCACTAAAATAAGCAAGGGTTGGTGTTACAGGGTCGGTAAAATGCAACATGGCTGTATCGCAAAAAGCGACAATTGGGAACTGAGCGGCTTGCAACCCTGCGTTTCTCGACCAGCCGGCATTGCGATACGTCCCAGTTTCTTTATCAGACCACACAACCTTAATATTGGCATTGATTGCAATATTGGGCTGGGCTTTTAACCACGTGAAAAAGTTACCATTACCTTCTGTGGACCCGTCATCGACAACAACAATCTCCCATTGATTTTTTGGGGCTTGGATGCGAGCAATCAGCGTCATCACACATGCCGTCACTTCGGATAAACGATTAAAGGTCGGGATAACAATACTCACCCCATATTTACCACCAAAATTATTGGTAAAACCTGCCTGAATTTTCTCTTCAGTTACTTGCTTAATAAGTGCATAATCTTCAGCTTTTCTTTTAAAAATTTCAACGTCCAGGACATCTTCTGCACCTACCAATGAAAGACCATAAACCACAGAATTCTCTGACTCATTTTTCTTTATAAGATTCAGATGACTGCCTGCAAGCAGTCCTTCAACGCCTCTATGCTGCTTAAGTGCTGCTTTCAGTCGTGGAAGAAACTCTTTCGTTAAAGCATTTTTATCCTGAAAAAAGAATCGGTGCTCTATGTATTCATTACCATCCGCTGAGGGCAACACAAAAACGCCGTCTTTGCGATTCCGCTCTGCAAAAAACATAATTTTTTCAACAAGCCTAATACCTGCCTGCCCTTGGTATGGGGCATCCAGTTCAGCACGCAGGTGAGCGGAGGATACACAAACACACATTGCAACTAGCACATATATGAATCGTTTCATTTTCACAGCTCCTACTTCAGTGGCAAACATTATAACAACCCACGAAACTCAAAAAGTTCGGTCATGGAAAGTCTATTATAAATTTATAGACTATTCTACGTTATATCTCTTTCAGGCAAGCATTCCAAGCATCGCTGGTGAATTCTCTCAGCCTCACAGATAAGATCATCCAGCTGCTGGGCCGCGTCTTTAAAAGCCTGCAATTCAAGGTACGGCTCAACCATACAGTCTGTAAGAGTTTGTCTTGCTTCATTGATTATATTCTCTAGCTTACTTACGATACTTTGAATAGTCTTAACATCTAAATTTGATGAATTAATATAAGCGGCATAAACTACACATTGATTTGCAGCAGAAGAGATGCCTTTAAACGCCTTAGTCTTTTCTATCACACGCTTAATATTGAAAGGATCTGCATGGGACAATGCCACATAAACCGCGTAGATTCTAGCTTTATTACAATCATCATTAAACTTACCAGCCTCTTTTAGCATCATCTTAATTATGGTGGATTTGGCAAATGGACCGCGCATATATGCTGCAAAAAGAGACGCTTTATGATTTTCAAAAAAAGCAAAAGACCTTTCAAGAATCTTATAAACTTCTTCTATATCGGCATGAATACTCCCCATATAAGCCGTATACAGCTCACTGACATGACTCTCAAGGAATGTTTTGGCTTCATCAATAAATGCCTGTACCTGCTCACGTGTCGCATGTTTACTGCGTATATAATCGCTATAAATCTTAGCTTTACATGGCTCCCCAAAATCGGGGGCTTCTTCGGCCAAACTTTGTACCATATCAAAGCTTGCATGCTGGCACTGCATGTAAGTACCGTAAACAAGGGCCTTACTCCATCCACCTTCAAAACCTTGAGCCTTGGCAAGGAGATTGTGAACCACGCTAGGCTCAGAATCGGCGTTTTCCATATATGCCTTATAAAGGGTGGCTGTACTCAGCTGGCTACTCAGCCCCTCAGCAGTCTCAAGAATTGCTGCCACAAATTCAGCATCTGATCCATCCTCTTTAAGATATTTTATAAGACTATCTAGACACGTTGAGGGATCGATATAACCTGCAATGACTTCAACATGTTTATCTGGATAGTTTTCCGCATAATCTTCTAAAGGTGTTCCAGCATTCGTTGAGCATGCTAAAGCCACAAGAAAAAGAACATTATAAACAAATATACGCATATCACTTCCAATGTACTATTCAAGAAACAAAAAAGACGACAATAAAGAACCAGATTAGTCCATAGTATCACTCTTATGAAACAAATGCATGTTTTTGACTTTTAACAATAATTGCTGTAATAACAGCTTTAACAATTTTCAAACTTACGCTTTAGGAATCATAATGAACTTACTCAAATTGCTTCGCGCTACACTAGCGCTTTTTATTCTATTTTCAACCTTTCTATTTTCATCTGGAAAAGCTCAGCCATACGGTTTCATCGCAGAAAAACATCCTGAGTGCGTCTCCCTCTCCAACCAGCCCTATGAAGATGACAGCGCGGCAGAATATGTCCATGCCATACAAACAGGCGGCGTCCCCCTTATCTTAAAAGCATTCCAATATAGTGTGCACGATTCAGATCTGTTTGAAAATGCATTCGAGGCGGCACAAATCCCCTTAATGGAAAAAACTCTTTTTAAGAATCAGCAGCTTTCAAAACGATTTAAGCACCCATTCTTCAAGATTTTAGAAAACGTTAAGCTTGATCCAAAAACAACGATTGGCTTTGATATTTTATTATCGGCACTACAACTCGACTATCAACTTCGTATTCTTACAAAAGAGCCTGAAGAATCTGTTGGTGTTATTTTTCTTGGCCGCACGCCGTATTTCTATCAAATGTTTCTTGAAGCAATTCAAAAAAACCACCCCCATCATGATAGCAGTGGAAAACAATACACACCCTTACAGGACGAAGGATTTGATTTAATACACCTGGCTTATTCTGGACATCCTAACGCCATATCTCTGCGCGAGTACCAAAGACAAGACCAAGTACCAAAAGTAAATGCCGGCAACCTAGTGACCGAACAGCGCCTAGATCATTTTCATAGTTATATGCAAAGCAAAAATCTGCACAAATACGATCGTTTAGTCGTTGTTGATATGATGGAAAAAGGTTTAGGAATGAGCCGCTTCCTGACGATCTTAAAAACATTCTACGCAAAAATGGATACGCCTTACAAAACACCACT
>CAYGJW010000002.1:0-24581 GCA_964350415.1 uncultured Alphaproteobacteria bacterium | reverse complement strand
CCTGCAGAACTAGGAGAGCTAGATTCAGAGCGATTCCTTAAGTATTCTTCTTCAATCTTTATGACAGCTTCTAAAAAACTATCATCATCACTTTCGTCATAAGACTGACGGCCAATAATTTCTTTTATCGAACCACTTAACGTTCGTTTGTAAGTCTTCCTTACATGGGTTTTCTTTCCCTCTTTTTCATTTCCTCCAGCACAAAGATCCTGCAAAGAAAAAGAAACAGCAAGAAAACAAAAGACTACAAACAAAAAAATTCTGTTAAAAATCATACAAATCACCAATTACTGAATATAAAAACCACCCTATAACCTAGTAACAGAAATAAAAAAGTCAATAGTTACAAAAAATACACATGGACACCTATGCAAAAACAATACAAATATCTTTAAAATCAAATTAACACTTAGTAAGCCCAGGACATTACTATGAATCAATGAAAAATTTTGTTTCAGCTCTAAAAAAGCTTCATATTTAAAATCAGAATAGATGAGATGATTTTAAGGCAAGACGCGCCTCGTCTGTATCCAAGTACGATCCGTACAAATACTCCTTTGCTGCTTAACGAGGATATAAATGACCTTACCGCCGTAAACAGTATAGTTTGAGGCAAGCGCTAGACAGCTTTGGTTGGATAAATTTTAGCGTACCTATTAATACGTGAATTCTCGAAAACCAAAATTAACCAATAATGTTGCTTGTTAGGTAAAATGAGGGATTTTGGAATGAGTTCTAGGCAAGGCTGCTAAGTGAACTTTCTGTTCATTTAACAGACTTAACGACGAAATCTCTTATTACCGCTATAAAAGTGCAAGCCTTGAGGCGAATGCGAGGCAACTTTATCCCGAAGGGTTAAGCGTACTCACGTACGTGCTTCCTTGAGCAAGCAAATTAACACAGCAATTGTCCAAAGTATCTGCTTTAAACTTATTTTTTCCCCATGACTTTCTGGGACAGAGAAGCCTCTAAAAACATATCAATTTCACCGTCTAATACAGCTTGGGTATTGCCGGTTTCAACATTGGTGCGCAGATCTTTCACCATTTGATAAGGATGCAAAACATAGGATCTAATCTGGTGACCCCAGCCAATTTCGGTCTTCGCTGAGTGCTCTTCATTGATCTTCGCTTCCTTAAGCTTCAGCTCATGTTCATAAAGGCGTGAACGCAGCATATCCATGGCGGTCGCCTTATTACGATGCTGGGAGCGATCGTTTTGGCACTGCACAACAATATTCGTGGGAATGTGGGTAATCCGCACGGCGCTGTCTGTGGTGTTCACGTGCTGGCCGCCCGCACCGGATGCCCGGTAAGTGTCGATGCGAAGGTCTTTTTCCTCAATCTCTAGTTCGATGGAATCATCAATTACCGGATACACCCAGACGGAGGCAAAGCTGGTATGGCGGCGGGCATTGGAATCAAACGGCGAGATGCGGACCAGACGGTGGATACCGCTTTCTGTCTTCAGCCAGCCATAAGCATTAGGGCCTTTCACCAGTAACGTTGCGGACTTAATACCGGCCTCATCACCGGTGCTGAGTTCTATGGTTTGCAGTTTAAATTTACGCTTTTCAGCCCAACGATTATACAGACGCAGCAAAATTTCCGCCCAGTCTTGAGCCTCGGTGCCGCCAGCGCCCGCATTAATTTCAAGATAGGCATCATTGCCGTCGGCTTCACCAGAAAGCAAGCTTTCAAGTTCGTGCTTGGCCACGATTTTTTGCAAGGCCTCTAAGCTTTGCATGCCTTCTTTAATAATGGACTCGTCGCCCTCTTCTTCACCCAGTTCAATCAGGTCAACGGTTTCAGCCATTTCTTCTTCGTAAGCGGTGACGGAACCCGTTGCTTTTTCAAGCTGCGTTTTTTCTTTCATGATTGCTTGGGCTTTTTGTGCCTCTTCCCAGAAATCGGGGGCTTGGCTTTGTAGCTCAAGATCAGCAATACGCCCGATCGCACGATCCCAATCAAGGTGACCCCGGATTAACGACAGAGAACGCTTAATTTCATCAACAATATTTACAACTTCAGCACGCATATAAAACCTAACATTTAAAAAGAAACACGTTTAGAAAAGACCGCCAAAACCTGGATCTGGTTGCTCGACATACACTGAGGGCGCAGAAAATGGTTCACTAGACCCATAGTTTTCTTCAGTCAGGGGAATATCAACAGGTAAGGGGTCTGGGAAGATCTCTGGAGCGGCCTCTTCAAAGCCAAAATCAAGCGGATCTTCTTCAACAAAAGATGATGCATTATAATCAGACAACAACTTATCGCCGGGCTTAAAGGCTTCCCAAATAGCATCCGTATCACCGCCAGTGGCTGGACGTCCTGAAAACCGATTAATACGTACAAGTCTAATTTCTGGTGGCACAGGAAAAGGCTTATCAGCAACACCTTTTAAAGCATCCTGCAGAAAATATTTAATAATCGGACCTGCGACACGACCACCCGCCTCACGACTACCAAGTGTCTTAGGCTGATCGAAGCCAACATAGGCGCCAACCGCAATATCTGCTGTAAAGGCAATCATCCAACCATCTTTAAAATCATTGGTTGTCCCTGTCTTGGCGCCAATTGTATTGGGAATTGAGTTCAAGATACGTCCGGTCCCGCGCTGTACAGCCCCTTCTAAGATTGAAGCCATTTGGTAGGTGGAGGCAGGATCATTAATCTGCCTTCTAATATCAGGCAACACAGGGGGCTCTTGTCCCTGCCATCTAATATCCATGCAATCACGGCAATCGCGCTTATCATGACGATAAATCGTACGGCCGTTACGGTTTTGAATACGGTCAACGAAACTCACATCGATCCATTTGCCGCCATTGGCAAACATCGCAAAACCCCTGACAACGCGCAGAAGCGTTGTTTCATCAGCGCCAAGTACCGTCGCTAAGTGCGGCTGCAGTTTATCGACAATACCAAATTTCTCAGGATAAGGCGCCACCGTTTCAATGCCCAAGCGCGCAGCAATTCGAACGGTCATCACATTCCGGGATTTCTCCAGCCCCACCCTGAATAAGGTCGGCCCTAAGAATTTCCCGGCATAATTTCGCGGTCGCCACAAGGGCTGCCCCGGGCCCTGCGGCAAGGCAATAGGTGCATCAAGCACTTTCGTCACAGGCGAGAAGCCATTTTCAAGCGCCGCCACATAAACAAACGGCTTAAAAGTTGAACCGATTTGGCGCATAGCTTGGGTTGGGCGAATAAACTGGCTGCCGTCATAACTGTAACCACCCGTCATCGCCAGAATCCGGCCTGTATGCACATCCATACAAATCAATCCACCATTAACCGCAGGCACTTGGCGTAATTGGTACGTTCCTTCTGGATATTTTTTTCCGTCACTATCTTTTTCAAGCGTTGAGGCTGCAATCACATCGCCAGCTTTTAAGGGATGACTTTTCGTCCACCATAATTCTCGCGCGGGAATCTGGCCTGTGGAGCCGTCTTCAAAGCCAATCTTGGCACTGCCTGACCGCTCAAGAACAACAGCCAACCGCCAGCCATGTAGACCTGCGGGGCGCTGCATAGCCCCAAGGCGGGCAATCCAAGTCTCGTCGACTTTAATCGTTGTCATCGGCCCACGCCAACCGTGACGCCGGTCATACATTTCCAACCCCCTACGGAAGGAGTCGTCTGCAATTTCCTGTAATTTAGGATTAATCGTTGTATGTACGGCTAGCCCGCCTGAATAAAGCGTATTCTCACCATATTTATCAGCAACAAAACGCCTGACTTCTTCAGAAAAATAGGGCGCCCTAAAAATTTCAGCCTTATCCCTGTGCTTGACTGCCAAAGGTCTAGCCTTAGCCTCTTCTATCTGTTCGGCTGTAACCATATTTTCTTCTAACATCCGCGACAGCACCCAGTCGCGACGGATAACAGCACGGCGATTTTGCTTAATCGGATGATAGTTATTCGGCGCCTTCGGGAGCGCTCCAAGATAGGCAATCTCATCCAAGGTCAATTCATTAAGGGACTTATTAAAATAGTTCAAAGCTGCCGCAGCAACACCATGCGATCGGCGCCCAAGATAAATTTTATTAAGATAAAGCTCCATAATACGTTCTTTAGAAATGACTTTCTCAATTCTGAACGCAAGGATCGCTTCACGAATTTTCCGCTTGAAAGAAACTTCATCGGACAACAAAAAATTACGCGCCACTTGCTGGGTAATCGTTGACGCCCCCACAAGGCGCTGACCCGACCCTAAACGCTTAATATTCTTAAATCCCGCACGGATAATACCTTGAATATCAACGCCAGGGTGCGAGTAGAAATTTTTGTCCTCCGCAGCAACAAAAGCATCGATCAACTGCTTAGGAATTGATTTTATCGGGATAAATGTGCGGTGCTCTTTAGCATACTCATTAACAAGTTTACCATCACTGGCGTAAACACGCGTTGATACTGGTAACTCATAGGTCTCAAGCTGTTGGTAATCAGGTATGCCGCGCGAAAAGTAATGCAACGCAGAAAACCCACCAACCACACAGATGATGGCAAGCAGGACAAAGAGTTTGATAAGGACTGAAATACGACTCCACATAAGGAAAACTATAGGCGATTCCACTTAAAAAGCCCAATGAAAAGATAAGTCATTACAGACATATCTATCTACAGCCGACCTTCTAAGCTTTTCCAACCTGAGATTTCCATGAAAAATACCTGCCGATTGCAGTTGCAATTGATTGTGCAAGCTTACTCCGGTGCTGGTCAGAACACAGCTGCTTAACATCATGCCTATTAGAAAGATAACCAAGTTCAACAAGGACAGACGGAATATCCGGCGCTTTTAAGACAGCAAAACCAGCAAACCTATGCGTGTTTTGTTTAAGGCCGCATACATTGCCAAGGCAGGGAATTAAGGTTGTTGCGAATTTTGCAGAAAGGTTCTTGGTTTCACGCTGCGCAAGATCAATCAAGATACTGGTAACCTCGTCCGCTTGCTCAGACAAATCAACACCAGCAATAATATCTGCTTTGTTTTCCCTGGCTGCCAACGCCGCAGCTTCTTTATCTGATGACCCATCCGAAAGTGTGTAGACTGAAGCGCCCCTGGCCTCACGGTTTGCACTGGCATCCGCATGCAGTGACACAAAAAGCATAGCATGATGACGGCGCGCGATCGCCACACGCTGCCTCAGCTGCACAAAGACATCCGTTGAGCGCGTCAGAATCACCTTGAAGCGTCCTGTTCTTTCAAGGGCCCTTTTTAAGTGCTTAGCCGTTGCAAGTGTGACGCTTTTTTCATGCACACCATTAACGCCAATGGCCCCAGGGTCGATTCCCCCATGACCAGGGTCAATCACAATCGTAATTTTATCGCCCGATCGTGGTGCAGGCTTTGCGAAAGGCTGCACAGGGCGTACCACCATTTGCGGCTTTGGCTTTGGCCGCGCAGCAAGTAAGCGCCGGCACTGCGCGACAAATGCGCTTTGATCACAAGGAGAAATATCGAGAACCAACCGATGGCCCTTACCATGCATTGGTTTAAGAAAAAAAGGCTTCTCAATGTTTACGGGATGCTTAACATCCACAACAATACGCGCAAGCTCTGGGGAAAATTGGCCACACCGGTAGCCCGAAATCATACCCCCACCATTCTCAGAATTTTGCGCCGCTTTCCACTGTACAGGGGGAAGATCAATCACAACTCTATTCGGATTTGGTAGGGAGAAAACTGTATATTGAACGGGACGTGAAAACTCAACAACTAGACGTGTCTTCTCTGGGGTACCACCGATACGAATATCCTGAACATACGTTTGGGCTGCCTGGGACAAGGTCGCCCAGACGGTCAGAATAAAAAAAACGATAAAAAACGTGAATCTGCCCATACTTTGAATTCCCTCATAGAATAATGAGTACGTGATAATTTCATTGAACGTTAGCAAAAATCACAGCACATTTCACGACCTTTCTCTGTTTGTTTCCTAAAAACTAAAAACATCAGAAAACATGCCTTTTTCTTAAGACGAGCAAATCAATTGCTATCGCTGAATAGATCAGCTAAGATCTTTAAATCTTTTTCATAATGAGGTTCCCATTGAGTTTAGCTAGGAAAAATCAATACCTTAGCAATAGTGCGCGCTATACAACAGCAAGCGCCCGACCTCTTTTTGGCAAAAACTGGCAGAAATTAGCCAGAAATCAACTTAACAAACCAGCAAACAACACACGGCCTGACGTGAGCCTTTTTGCTCCTCAGCGCACACTGTTTTTGAACAAGATTATCGGCAAAGTCCGATCGGAGATATTTGTAAATGGCGAAGAAAATGTTAATGGACGCCTCCCACCAGGAGGAAACACGCGTCGTCGTACTCGATGGAAACAAGGTTGAAGAGTACGATTTTGAATCAAAACGAAAAAAACAACTTAGGGGAAATATCTATCTCGCAAAAATAACACGCGTTGAGCCTTCCCTGCAAGCTGCCTTCGTTGAATATGGCGGCAACCGCCACGGCTTCTTGCCATTCAATGAAATTCATACAGACTACTATCAAATCCCGGTTGAGGATCGTAGTGCGCTGTCTCCTTCTTCTGACGCCTCTGAGGACCAATCTCAACCCGCAGATAACAGCAATGAAGCCGAGGCTGATGTTGTTGAGCTTGGCGGTGACGACCCCATTAAAAAGCACAAGCCTTCAAGTGCAGCAAGAAGCTATAAAATTCAAGAAGTCATCCAGCGCAGACAAATCCTGCTTGTTCAAGTAACAAAGGAAGAACGCGGGAACAAAGGCGCGGCCCTAACAACCTATCTTTCTTTGCCAGGCCGCTGCTGCGTCCTTATGCCAAACACCATTGAAGGTGGCGGTATCTCGCGCAAAGTATCGGATCCTGAAGATCGCAAGCGCTTAAAAGAAGCGTTAGATGAAATCGAGCTATCGGAAACAATGTCTCTGATTATCCGCACGGCTGGCTCTAAGCGCAGCAAGCAAGACATTAAGCGTGACTATGATTACCTTCTGCGCTTGTGGGAAGAAATTCGCGAGCAAACCCTTAAATCGGTAGCGCCTCAGCTTATTTATGAAGAAGGCAATATCATCAAACGCTCCATTAGGGATCTTTATACCCGTGATATTGATGAGATTATTGTTGAAGGTAAAGCAGGGTATCAGGCAGCCAAAGAATTCATGCGCCAAATCATGCCCAGCCATGTAAAGCGTGTTCAAGAGTACTCTGACTCTCATGTTCCGCTATACCATCGCCATAATATTGAAAAACAACTCGACGCAACCCACGACCCCGCTGTTCGCTTACCGTCAGGTGGTTACATCGTTATCAACCCAACAGAAGCGCTGGTTGCAATTGATGTGAACTCCGGCCAAGCAACCCGCGAGCGTGACATCGAAATCACCGCGACAAAGACAAACATTGAAGCTGCACGCGAAGTTGCAAGACAACTCAGGCTCCGCGACCTTGCGGGACTTGTGGTGATTGATTTCATCGATATGGATGAGTCTAAAAACCAGCTTTCAGTTGAGCGCACCCTTAAAGAAGCCCTTAAAAATGATCGGGCCCGTATTCAAGTGGGGCGGATTAGTCCTTTTGGACTCCTGGAGCTTTCGCGCCAACGTCTTCGGCCCAGCATCATGGAAATTGGTGGCGAGCCTTGCATCCACTGTAACGGTGCTGGGATTATGCGAACAGCTGAATCTATCGCATTACAAGTGCTTCGTGCTATTGAAGGAGAGGGCATTCAAGGCGGTGCAAAAGAACTACACGTCAACGTCCCTACCAGTGTTGCACTTTTCCTTTTGAATGAAAAGCGTGAGGCCGTCGGCCTCCTTGAAGAGCGCTATACAATTAGGATTGTACTTAAAGCAACCCCAGATCATGACGGACACGAGTTTTCGATTGAACGCATTCACCCTAAGGCAGATCGTGATCAAGGCGGCAGACACCGCAATGAGCCACAAAAGAAAGTTGCTATTGGGCAAGAAGAAGCAGAAGGCCGTGAATCTAATCGCCGCAGACGCCCTCGCCGTTCTGGCCGTCGAGAACAATCGCCTGAAGCAAATTCAGCAACCACAAGACACCCTCAACAACATACGCAAAAAGAAGAGCACCAAGCACCTTCACCAGCAGGGCAATCTTCTGAGCCTATCATGATTGAATCTCCTAGCCTGAGGGAACCTCGAATCCTCGCCCCGAAAGAACCTTCTGAAGCACAAAAAACAGATGCGGAAAAAGGGCCTAAGAAAGAAGGACGAAACCGCAACAGACGTGGTTCGCGCAGCAGGAATACCTCACAGGATGCGAGCAAGGCACCGGAAGAAAAAGCGGTTGAAACAACAGCAGCTGCAGCTTCAGTTACCAAGCATGAAAGTGCTCGCACCTCTCAGACGAAAGAGGTAACCGCAAAAGCTGAACCTACGGATTCTGCACCTAAGCCTGAAGAAAGAGCTCCAGTAAAAGCAAGAAGACCACGGGCAAAGCCTGGGGAACAGAACGCTGAACCAGCAAAAGCTAAGCCTGTTAAAAAAACAACCTTCAAGCCTCGTGCTGCTAAAACAGATGAAGCCAAAGCATCGAGCAATCCAGCTGTAAGTAAAACAGATGTGGCAAAACCAGCCCCAAAGCCAGTTGCAACTAACGAAGGCGACAAAAAAGTTGCTAACAATCCTGCTGTAAGCAAAACAGTTACGGAAAAAGCAGCACCTGATCCTGTTGAAAAGACGGCTCCTAAGGTTGAAAAGTCTAAAAAAACAGCCAACTCAGAGCGTGTTATAGACCTCAGCACCAAAACCCCAGAAACCAAAGTTTCAAATGACAAGAAAAAGGGCTGGTGGTCGAACAAGAAGTCTTAGTCTTTACAAGTTCAGAACAATACAAAGAAGGCGCCACGTGGCGCCTTCTTTGTATTCTCTAATTATTACCGGATATAAAAAAACCTCCCAAAGGAGGCTTTTTTTTAATGTCTGAAAAGCTTCTTAAGAAGCGATTAAGCGCTTCGAAGCTTTTGGCGATTCATCCACCGCTTCCTCTGATGATTCCTGAGGCTTATCTTCACTTTTTACAATTGTCCGTTTTGCATGCACCTTACGTGTTGGCTTAACTGCTGGAGTCTCAACAGGTGCTGCGTCAGCAGAAGTGCTTTGTGTTTCAGCTGGCTTTGCACGAGGCGTCCGTCTTCCCAAGGACAAACGAGGACTCTTCGCAGGTGCTGAAGGCTCACTAATAGGTTTCGGCTCTGATTCTGCGTCAGGCTGCGTATCTGGAACGGCTTGACGTGGCGCAGCTTGAGGAGCATCTGGGTGCTGCTGCCCCTGGTATGACTGCGATGCAGGCTGATTCTGTTGCTGCTGCGGGTGAGACTGCTGAGACTGGGGTTGCTCTGCGGCAGCAGCGGTTTCTTCCGCTTGAAGTCTTTGAGCTTCATTTGCCATTCTCGCATAGTGCTCCGCATGTTGGTAAAAGTTCTCCGCAACAATTCTATCGCCAGAAGAGTTTGCATCACGGGCATGGGAAATATATTTTTCAAACACCTGGTGCACTGTACCTTTAACACGAACACCTGGTCCGTTACTGTCAAAAACCTTATTTTTCAACGATGCATCAGAATTCCGACGTACACCAGCGCCTGGATTACGAGGGCGCATTCTTTTATTGTTTTGACCCTGACGCGTCATCATTGGTTTTTTATCAGTCTTCCACATGTGTCCTCACAGTCCGCTATAGGCGGGTTACTTTGCATTTAATCGTTTGCTTGCTATCACACACCGATCTAGTCCTGCTAAATCCTGTTTTAGGGTGATAACCTGTAGCTGCACTAATTTTAACATTTCTTGTATACATGCAGACTGCCCCTCACCATGCTCTAAGGCAATAAAGGCACCCTCTGCCATGTAGTCAACGCTTGCAGGGATTATACTATTATAACATGCTAACCCATCAGCGCCACCGGATAATGCAATTATGGGGTCAAAATCTTTAACTTCTGGCGCAAGTTCAGCAATGTCTCCCTT
Organism: uncultured Alphaproteobacteria bacterium; assembly: GCA_964350415.1. Classification (GTDB taxonomy): domain Bacteria; phylum Pseudomonadota; class Alphaproteobacteria; order CAYGJW01; family CAYGJW01; genus CAYGJW01. The sequence continues at coordinate 14,602 of CAYGJW010000002.1, read as the reverse complement.
TGGAATATAGGGTGGATTAGAAATAATCAAGTCAAATCTTCCATCAACCCCGTCAAACCAACAACTTTGTTTAAAGGAAGCCCGACCTTCCAAGCCTAAATTCTTCGCATTTTTCTGTGCAATGGCTAGGGCACCTAGGCTGCGATCAACACCAAGCCCTGATGCATTTTTAAACAGATGCAAGGTGGTTAGTAATAAACACCCCGTTCCTGTCCCAAGGTCCAGCACGCGTAATGGTGCCTTTAAATCCATCCCTAATCCAAGAATAGCCTCAATTAAGGCTTCAGAATCAGGCCTGGGGTCCAGGGTGTTTTCTGTAACGATAAATGGTAAACCCCAAAACTCCCGAGCACCCAGAATTTTAGACACAGGCTCACGCTTACAGCGGCGCAGGACCATTCCTCTAAACATTTCATACTGTTGCTCTGACAGCATGTCATCCATGTGCAGCACAATGTTATTCGCAGGCACCTCTAAAATTTCCCCCAATAAAACCCGAGCATCAAGGCTGGGAGTTGTAATCCCGGCACCTTTAAAATCAGCGATCGCTGCTTGCAATGCCCGCCTTATGGTGTTTCCCATAACGCCTTAGTCCAATTGAGAAAGCAATTGCGCTTGCTCATCCGCAATGAGTGCTTCAATAAATTCATCCAGGCCCTCACCGGTCAGTACCTTGTCCAGCTTATACAGCGTCAGGTTGATACGGTGATCCGTGACACGCCCTTGTGGGAAATTATAGGTACGAATACGTTCTGAACGATCCCCGCTCCCTACCTGCCCTAAACGGGACGCTGAGCGCTCGGCCTCGCGTTCTGCACGTTCCCTCTCATACAAACGGGAACGCATAACCTTCATGGCCTTGGCTTTATTACGGTGCTGCGACTTTTCATCTTGCTGCTGCACAATAATACCCGTCGGTAGATGGGTGATTCTGACCGCACTATCGGTCGTATTAACTGACTGCCCGCCCGGACCACTTGCGCGGAAAACATCTATTCTGATGTCTTTGTCTTCAATCTGAATATCGACTTCCTCAGCTTCGGGCAACACAGCCACTGTCGCGGCAGAGGTATGAATTCTTCCACCTGTTTCCGTTTGCGGCACACGCTGCACCCGATGAACACCCGCTTCAAACTTAAGCAATGCAAACACCGAGGACCCACTAATGACCGCTTGCCCTTCTTTCATGCCGCCAATTTCTGTATCTGAGACAGAAAGCACTTCGAATTTCCAGTTATGTAAATCAGCGTAACGCTGATACATCCGAAAAAGCTCCCCAGCAAACAGCGCAGCTTCGTCGCCGCCAGTACCAGCACGAACCTCAAAGATTGCGTTCTTTTCATCCGCTTCATCTTTGGGCAACAGCTTTACTTTAATAGCATGCTCAAGCTCAGGAATTTTCTTTTTGAGCTCTTCCAACTCAACGCCTGCAAGTTCCAGCATTTCAGGATCACACTCTGGGTCTTTCAGCATTGTTTCTAGCTCAGAAGCTTCTGTTTGAGCGGCAAACAATTCGTTAATAAGCTCTACCAAAGGCTCAAGGTCTGAATATTCTTTTGACACTTTCGCAAAATCACCGGATGCAACAGTCTCAGGATCAGACAATAAGCGCCCCAGCTCTGCAAAATGCTCCTGAATGCCTTTTAATTTTTGTTCGTAGCTCACAAATAAACCTATCTATATATTATGCCGTTTGCTGGCTATTAAATGCTTCAACAAGCTGGTCAAATCCAATTTCATCTTGCGTGCCGGAGTCCATATCTTTTCTAAGCACCTGCTGTTTTTGCAATTCCTCATCACCAAGAATTAATGTGAATCGCGCCTGCATCTTATCCGCCTTTTTAATACGCTTAGCCATATTACCTGAATAAGTCAACTCCGCAGCAATACCAGCTTGGCGCAGTTGCTCGCACAAGACCAAAGCTTTTGCTTGTGCAGCCTCCCCCAGAGGAATGAAAACCACTGGGCGCAGCTTTGCACTTTGCACGTCGCGCATCATCAGCAAGCGTTCGATACCGCCAGCGCAACCAATCGCTGGGATCTTTGGCCCACCCATAAATTCGGACAACCCGTCATAACGGCCGCCTGCCAGAACCGTTCCCTGGGCACCCAGCGTGTTTGATACAAATTCAAACGCCGTATGGCAATAATAATCAAGCCCGCGGACCAACTTTGGATCAAGTGTATAAGCAATGTCCAGGGCGTCTAGACTATCTGTTAACTGCTTGAAAAAATCTTTCGATTCTTGCGACAAATAAGCCTCAAAAAGTGGCGCATTCTTTATCAGCTCCGCATCTTCAGGTTCCTTTGAATCAAGAATTCGCATTGGATTACGTTCCAAACGATCAACACTATGCTTTGACAACGTTGCCTTATGGGCAGAAAAATACTCAACCAGCACATCCCGATAAGCATCCCGGCTTTCCCGGTCACCTAATGTGTTTAGTTTAAGCTCAATGCCCTCATGAATACCCAGCTTTTTGATTAAAGCCTGACTTAAAGCAATAACCTCTGCATCCGCTTGCGGTGACGCTATTCCCATAAATTCAAAACCAAACTGATGAAACTGCCGATATCGCCCTTTTTGTGGTCGCTCGTAACGGAACATTGGCCCTGCGTAAAAACATTTCAGCGGCATTGACTGAGTCATACCCCCAGAAATCACAGCGCGCATAACGGGGGCCGTTCCTTCTGGTCTTAGGGTCAAGCTCTCCCCACCACGATCTTCGAAGCTGTACATTTCTTTGGAAACAACATCCGAGGTTTCACCCAAAGTGCGAGAGAACACATTTGAAAATTCAAAAATCGGCGTATGCACTTCCTCATAGCCATAAAGCTCTGAAAGTGCGCGTACAGCATCGGTAATTTCAGCAAAGCCTCGGCTTTTTTCAAACCAAAAGTCCTGTGTTCCGCGAACGGGTTGTAACGTTTTCATTTGTAAGGTCTCTCATAGAGCAAAACATCATCCTTTCTAGCATCAGCAAAAAAGGAAACGATTTTATCGCCAATAAGGTTAATTTTTATACAAGGAATATGCAGCCGCATACATTCCTCCAATACGCACAACACAACGACTGCACGTATCTCGCCCAAGATTATGAGCTATGCGCCAATAATTCAACTAGGAATGTGCAAATCGTGTCGCAATTTCATCCGGCGCCAAGGATACATTGCGTAAAACAACACCCTGTTCTCCTAAGGGGGCAGAGACTTCATCATGGTATTTAAAGCGTACACCACCAGAATTTCCTAAGGTCACATGATACCCAGACTGACAAGGCAATGCGCACTCCGTTCCCTTACGGACGGTTTTAGCCATCACAACGCGACCATCATTATCCGTCATGGACACCCAGCTATCTTCATCTGCAAGAAGGACAAGAGTGCTCTCAATTTTTTGTTCTTTTTTCACAACATTAATCTGTTGCTTTTGCTCAATATCGGCTACCTGCTCTATTTCCCGCTCAGTTGCAACCTTAGTCACTTCGTCTGTATTATCTTGAATAGCTGCAATCTCAACAGCTTTGTGCGGCTTAAACTCTGGCGTATCTACTTCTTGCTTTTTAGACTCGGATAAATTTGCGATATCATGCTGATCTTCAGGTTTTTTAAGCCCTATCTCTATGCTAGGATCAGACTTATCCTCAGAGACTTCTAAGACCTCGGTAGCTTCTGCAACTTTATGCTCTACTAAGTCCGGGATATTCGTCTTATCGGTTTCTTCGTTCGAAGATTCAGCAAGCATTGGTGTTGCTATGGCATTTTTATGTACAATTTCCCGCTGCTCAAAGGCTTTTTCCCAGCCTGCAGTATAGGTCTCTTCTGAAGTCTTTTTATCGGAGGTCATTTTATGGAACAAAGTCATCAGGCGTCCTTCACCCTGATAAAAAGACCACCCTCCATAAACCACAGCAAGCAGGAAAACAGACGCCAATGTAATCGACAACTTAGGCATACCTGTTTCAGATGCAGGAACTTGGAACGTAGGTTTCACACTTTTCTGCTGCTTCGTTTGAAACTCTTTTGCAAAATCCTTAAGCATCTCAGCTTTCTCAAAACCAAGCGTTTCAGCATACAAAGAGACAAACCCCTGAGCATAAATACCAGGAGGCAAATCGCTATAATGCCCCTCCTCAATCGCCTGCAGATAGTGTTTACGTATACGTAATTTTCCTGCAACATCATCAAGACTCAAAGAAAGCTGCTCACGCTTTTCTTTGAGTCTCTCACCAACCGTCTGCTGCTGTTTTTCAACATGAGGTACTTTGTCTTCAGTATCATGGGTACTCATTGAGCAACCCTCCTTAATAATCTACTTTCAAGAACATACCAAAAGCAATCTCAAGTTCCAAGTAAAGAAAAAATCAAACGCTTATACCTCCCATTCAGCCTACAACTTAACGATATAATTATGCAAAAGCAGCAGCTTGATAAAGTAGTTCTTTTGGAATGAGTTCTAGGCAAGCTTTGAAAAGACGAACCACCTGTTCGTCTGAGAAGCTTAACAACAAATCAGCCAAAGGAACTACTTTATAATGATGCCGTGATCCATGGCGAAGAAACGGAGCTTCTCACGTACTGAATGGACGCTCTCTTTGGTTAAGCTTTCCACATAACTTGATAGTGGGCCTATCTCAACGGATGAAATCATCCGCTTTAATGGCACAACTTTTGAGGGTGTTAAACTGAGCCTTCTGACCCCTAACCCTAAGAGTGCCATAGCTTCTAACGGTCTCCGGGCCAGGTCCCCACAAATTGTTAAGGGTACATTATACTCTGTGCATATGCGCTGCACACGCTGCAGGACACATAAGAATGGGGGAGACAATACATCATAGCGCCTAGAAAGACGAGCATTGGCCCTATCTAAGGCAAAAATAAATTGGAACAAGTCGTTACTGCCCACCGAAATAAAATCAACGCGCTTTGCAAGTTCATGCATTTGCCACAAGAGTGACGGCACCTCGATCATCACGCCGACATTTATTTTTTTTGGGGTGATTTTCCCTTTTTTAATAAGTCTTTCTGATTCCATATCAACAATGCTTTTAGCACGGTCAAATTCAGATATATCAGAAATCATAGGGAACATGATATGGACTTCACGTCCTGATGCGGCATAAAGCAGGGCTCTAATTTGTTGCCGTAACATTGCCGGACGATCAAGACCAATCCGAATGGCGCGCCAGCCCATTGCAGGATTTTCATCAAAGACCTCGCTCATATAAGACAAGGGCTTATCACCGCCAATATCTAAGGTTCTAAAAACGACAGGCTTATCTTCAGCTTGAGCATAAATTTTTGTATAAAGGTCTATTTGCTCTTTAACGTCCGGATAACCGGAACGAACCATAAACGGAATTTCAGTGCGGTAAAGCCCGACACCTTTAAACGAGGAGTCTTTTAAATGACATAAATCAGCTAAGAAACCAACATTCATCAAGACATCTATAGACGTTCCATCTTTTGTCACCGTCTGCAAATTTTGAGCATCGACTTTTTCTTCTTCGCTGGCTTCTACACGCGACAATATAGATAGATTAAAGCGATCTTTCAGTGATTTTGGTGGCCGCACCGTAACCAAGCCGTTATCACCATCAACAATGACATCATCCAGATAAACAACATTCGACACAATCCCTTTAACATTGCCAATTAAAGGTATACTGAGCGATCGTGCAAGAATTGCCGTATGCGAGGTTTCTGTCCCTTCCTCTAAAACAATCGCTTTAATCCTATCAAGGTCATACTCAAGCAGCTCCGCAGGACCCAAGCGCTTAGCAATAAGAACCGTATCTTCTTCAAGACGGTCATTCGCCTCCCTGTCATAGCCACTTAAAGTTAGAAGCAGACGATTGGTAAAATCCTCAAAGTCAACGAGCCGCTCCCGGATATATTGATCCTCCAAAGAAAGCATGCGCAAGCGAATATCATCTTGCACTTTTTGTACGGCGGAATCCGCGGTTAAACCGCCTTCAATTGCACTTCTTATTTTCTTTAGCAATCCGGGGTCATCTGCCAGCATGCGGTATGTTGATAAAATCTCCTCAGACTCTTTCCCTGCAAGCTGCCCACCCATCTTAACGAGACTATCGACTTTCTTTTTAACAAAACTAAGCGCTTCTTCAAATTTATCCAGCTCATCCGCTGAAGATTTTGCAACAAACTGCAAGCCAAGCGCCGGCATTTCATGGATAAAGACTTTACCATAAGCAATCCCCCGGCTGTGTACGTCGCCTTTAAAATGAACGGGGGTTATGACTTGATGAGCGCGCTCTTCTCCGACCCCGCTGCGTTTATCCATACGACAAGCGCAGACAATTTCTGCAGCAAAGGCTGCAACCATCTGCAATGCATCGACCTCATCATCTGTAAACGCTCTCATAAGCTTATTACGGACAGCTAATACTCCGATCACAGCTCCGTCATGCAAAATGGGGACACCCATAAGCGCTTTTAGAATATTTTTCTTATCTTTTAGAATAAACTGTGGATGTTTTCGGCAATCAGAAATCACACAAGGGACGCCTGAAAGGGCAATATTTCCAATAAGCCCTTCCCCCATTTCATAAAGATCTTTATGATCTGAGTTCACACCTAAATTAACAGATTCTATAATCTCAAGCGTTTCGGTATCACGCTTAAGATGAATCGTACAAAGGTCTGCATCCAATTTTTCAGCCGTAAAAACAGCAACTTTGTGCAGGCGTTCGCGCCCAGGCAGTGACTCCGCCATAATCGCACAAAGCTTACGGTAGAAATCTTTAGCAGAAAACTCAAGAGGCAGCGCCTCAGCTTGACGTAGTTCCAGAGGTCGTCTCCTCAAGTGCCTGGGATGCTTGAGAAACGATCTCCTCAATAATCTCAGCGGTTGGTATAATTTTCGTTACCATACCAACACTTTGCCCTGCCATCAATGATCCCGATTCAATATCCCCATCAATGACAGCACGACGTAAAGCCCCAGCCCAAAAATGTTCGATTTTAAGCTGTGCTTCCTTCTGCGTACAGTGGCCTTGCGTATATTCTTCAATCATCTGCCGTTGAAAGGCTGTAAATTCTTTTGCTGCTGCATTCTCAATGGCCCGCACAGGAATCACAGGGAAACGCTCGTCCACCTGAACTGACGGCACAGCATTACGCGCAGACGCCCGAATAAAGCTTTCTTTGAAACGCGCATGGGCAATTGATTCGGACGCGCAAACAAACCGCGTTCCCATCTGGCAACCCGCAGCACCCATTCGAAGATAAAGCGCAAGCGCCTCACCCCGTCCAATGCCGCCTGCAACAAATACAGGTACTTCTTTGATGTGTGGCAAAATTTCCTGAGCCAACACACTGGTTGAAACAGGGCCGATATGGCCTCCCGCTTCAGCCCCTTCAATAATCAGCGCATCAATGCCTTGCTTTACCAGCATCTGCGCAATTTTTAAGGAAGGTGCAAAACTAATGACTTTCACCCCTGCAGCCTTCAATAAGCGTACGATTACTTTGGGCGGAATGCCGCCAGCAAGAACAACATGGGTGACATCTGCATCAATACAGACCTGCGCCAACTCTTCCAGCTGGGGATGCATCACAATTAAATTTACACCAAACGGCTTATGCGTCAGGGTTTTCGTTGCTGCAATTTCATCATGCAGAAGATCTGGACTCATCGACCCTGAAGCAATGATTCCAAAACCACCAGCATTGGAAACCGAAGCGACCAAATTACGCTCAGAAACCCAGGTCATTGCACCGCACAAAATTGCGTGCTCAGTGCCTAGAAAATCACTGCCTTTTTGCCATAATTGTTTAAGTTTATTATTCATCATTACTCATACCTATTATGCAGCCCTTAAGGATTTACGCGCCCTAAATGCAGCATCCAAGGTTCCATCATCTAAATAATCAAGTTCGCCGCCAATGGGAACACCGCTGGCCAGCCTAGTTATAACAACATTCATTTCCCCAACGCGCTCTGCAATATAATGTGCAGTTGTCTGCCCTTCAACGGTTGCATTGGTAGCCAAGATCACTTCTTTTATTGCCCCTAGACTCAATCGTTTCATAAGCTCAGGGATACGTAATTCTTCGGGGCCACGCCCTTCAAGCGCTGACAGCGTACCGCCCAGCACATGATACAAACCTTTAAAAATCTGAGTTCGTTCAATTGCCCAAAGATCAGCCACACCCTCAACGACACAGACCACAGAGGTATCCCGGCTTGTATCTGTACAAATATCACAAAGCCCACCGGTTGCAACATTTGAACATTCTGGGCAAACACTCAATATTTCTGAGGCTTTACCCATCGCAGCTGCCAGAGGCACCATCACCCGATCACGGTGTTCAATCAAATGGCACATCAAACGCCGAGCGGACCGGGGGCCAAGCCCTGGAAGTCGCCCGAGCATCTGAATCAGCTGATTAATTTGTGGGTCTTTCATAAATAAAACCAAAGCACCCTTAGAACGGAAGCTTCATACCTTTCGGCAAAGGAAGACCCGAGGTTGCATCAGACATGCTTTCTTGCACAGCAGCATCAACCTTACTTTTAGCATCAGCAAAAGCCGCAACAATCAGATCCTCAACAACTTCAATATCATCGCCCGTCATAAGCGATGGATCAATCTTGACTCTTTTCAAACCATCTTGAGCCGTTACAAGCGCTGTAACCATACCGCCACCCGCTTTGCCTTCAATCTCAATCTGCGCAGCTTTTTCTTGAGCTTCAGCGATTTTAGCTTGCATCTCTTGCGCTTGCTTCATCAAGTCCATCATATTCATTGCTTTTATATCTCCTAAAAAAAATCCGGCCTCAGGAAGCCTTCTTCTCTATCATGTCACCAATTTCAGCACCTGGAAACATTTGTTGAATTTCTTTTACAACAGGATGCCCCCCAAGCGTCAACTTCAAAGCATCTTCTTTTGCTGCCACTTCTTCATATAGGGTTTTTGCATCACTCTTTAAAGCTGTTTTAATTTCCCACGGCTGCCCCGTCCACGTTTTTAGCTTTTTGGAGAAATTCCCCAGCAAGTCTTTAGGGGCATCATCCAGGAGTGCGCAAACAATTTTACCTGGCGAAAAATCAATCGGCCGAATATAACGCCGCAGACGTTCTGCCAGCAACATTTCTTTATGGCTATTAGCAAGTTCCACCGCTTCTTCAAAAGTTGTGGGGCCTGTGGCGACCTCTTCTTCTGCAGCTTGCGGCAACACTTCTGTCAGGCTGCTAGGGGCTTTTTTTTTTGCGGCTGTTACAAGCTCGATCGGGGTTGGCATTTCTGCAACATGCGCCATTCGAATCAACAGCATTTCAACCGCTAAGTCAGGCCTGTCCGCGCTGGCCACTTCTTGCACGCCCTTCAGCAGCATTTGCCATGTCCGTGCCAGCGAGGCCATGGACAATTCACCCGCAGCTTCCCGTATGGCCGCTTTTTCCCCATCTGAAAGCGTCGAATCTTTTTCGGTGTACTCAGGCGCCACCTTGGCTTTTGTCACAAGATGGGTAAAGTCCATCAAATCCTGCAGCAAAAGATGCGGGTCCGCCCCATCGTGGTACATCTTTTCAAACTGGGCCAGCATCTCAACTGATTTGCCGGCCATAAACAAATTAAACAGCGCAGCGATTGAGCGCTTATCAACCGTTCCAAGCATTTCCCGGACAGCAGCATCGTCAATCTTCTTGCCTATGCTAGCGATGGCTTGATCAAGTAATGACAGCGCATCCCGCGCAGACCCGCCAGAGGCACTGCTCATTTGCGCAGCAGCTTCCGGCGCAAGCTCTACCGCTTCTTTTTCAGCAATTTCGCACAAATAGTTCGCAAGCTCGCTTGCGCCTAAGCGCTTCAGGTCAAAGCGTTGGCAGCGCGATAGAATTGTGACAGGAACTTTACGAATTTCAGTGGTTGCAAAGATAAACTTCACATGAGCAGGCGGTTCTTCCAGGGTCTTCAAAAGTGCGTTAAACGCATTCTTGGACAGCATGTGAACCTCATCGATGATATACACCTTGTAGCGCGCAGATACAGGCTTATAAGGCACACTTTCGATCAACTCACGAATATCATCAACGCCGGTGCGGCTTGCCGCATCCATTTCCATCACATCAATATGGCAATCGCCTAAGATACTCACACACGGTTCGCACTCACCGCAAGGGCTGGCTGTCATACCGCCGTTGCCGTCTTTTCCAACACAGTTCAGGGTTCGGGCAATGATTCGTGCTGTGGTTGTCTTTCCGACCCCACGAATACCGGTCAGCATAAAGGCATGGGCGACACGGTCTTGGGCGATGGCATTTGATAAAGTTTGGACAAGCACTTCTTGGCCGACAAGCGCATCAAAATTTTTCGGTCTATACCGCCGAGCTAAAACTCGGTATCCGCTTTCATTCTTAGCCATGAGCACTCAAATTCTAAGGTAAATTATAATCGAGATCTCTGAGTGAGAGCTGGACAATGACCCACAACAATCTCGCTACAGCTGCTTCCTTCCGGACCTGACTGGGTTCACGAGCGCAGCGTCCACCGCCAACTCCCACTGGAACTATATACAACACGCTGCAGTTTGCAAGCTTTTTGGAAAACTTAATGACAAAAACAGAAGGGCTACTTTTTGTTCAAATAGGTGAAATCGACGGATGATTTACAAAATGTTTCTTTGATAAAGAAAATTGGAAACACAAGCGACAGCGACACCAAGCCAACAAGCACGTAGAAGGCCGTTGTGTAATCATCAAGCTGCATGGTTGGGCCTGTTTTTGTATAATCAATGATTCCGCCAAGCAGCGGCGCATTGACGGAGGCCAGCACCATAATCACCATATTGTTCAGACTTAAGCCAACAGCGAGATAGCTTTTTTGAAACTGTTCCGCCATGGTGGCGAAGCCAATACTTTGACTACTCGCGCCCACGCCAAGCAAGAAAAATCCAACAATCATAAGGACCGGATGCGCTGTAAAAATAATTAGTGATATTGCAGCTGTACAGCTTACTGATCCTGCGATCAAAAGCGGTCTGCGGCGCTTGAAATAATCAGATAGGAATCCCAAAAACGGGCAACCCAGCGCATAACCCAACCAAGAAACGGTGATCATATAAGCGGCAAACGTCGACGACAGCCCTTTCAGCACCAAATAGGATTTACCTTCATTTTCTGATAAATACTCAATGGAGAAATAAACCAGAGCAGAACAAAAAGCAATGTACCAAGGCTGGGCCCGGGTAACAAGCCGCTTCAGCGTCTTCACGATTGATTCAGGGCGCTTCAGCACAATAAACTTCCCTGCTTTTTCCTGATTATTTTTAACAAACAATGCAATAATCACAGACAGCCCCATACCAACAACACCAAGCACAAGAAATACACTGCGCCAGTCTGTTTGACCGCTTTCAGCCATCATTTCCAAAGGCCCTGCAGCCAGCATCGGCCCCATGGTTCCAATAAACTGAGATACACCGATCAGCAAGGCAAGATGACGCCTGGGCATCCAATCATATACAGAAATTAGCATACAAATAAAGCCAAAGGATGACCCCAACCCCGTCAAGAAACGAAAGAAAATCGCCGCATTGTAGTTATATGCATAAGCAAAACCAAATGCTGAAAGGGCACAAATGCTACAGCCAATAAAAAGCGACTTCTTTAGCCCAAGCCGATCCACAATAAACCCAACAGGTAACTGCATGATGGCATAGATCAACAAATAGACCGTTGAGCTTAGAATTGAAAACTGAAATGTCGACAACTCCAAGTCATACATAATCGGATGCTGGAAGGTTCCAACAACTGTACGTAGTAAAAACTCGTACAGGAAGAATATCGCACAGATCCCCCAAACAGCAGTTCCTTGCAGCGTGAATTGATTATTTTTATCCATGATTAATCAATAAAGCTATCAGGTTGCTTCTTGTCCCATTCATCAATCGTGCTTTCAGCGCGATCATAATCAATAAAAGAAGCAACCTTAAAGATTGGTAGACCTTCATGAACAAGTGGCGTCGTGTTGATCCCAACAATGATACCATCGTTTGGCGCTTTAACTTTTTCTGTTATGCCCGCACCAAATGGATCACTAACACGCGCAATAACTTCACCCTTTTTGATCACCTGACCCAATGAACAGTCCGTGTGTAGGATTCCCCCGGTATGGGCTGCTAACCAATTTTCATCCTTAGAAAAAGTTGGCTTAATTTCTGCAATGGGTGCTTTCGGCAAAACATCAATATACCGCAGAATATTTGTCACGCCATTTACACCAGAGGTAATGGCATTTTCATCAAAGCGCATTGCCTCGCCGGCCTGATAAACCAACAGGGGGATATTTAGGAGATCCGTGGTTTCACGCAAACTATTATCATCAACTGATACATTGGTAATAACAGGTGTATTAAAGGCCTTTGCAAGTTTTTTCGCATCAGCATTATCAAAATTGCAGTACACTTGCGGCAAAATATTATGATTCAGCTCACCGGTTTGTAACTCAATGCAATAATCAGCTTTTTTTAGGATTTCTTCTGTGAACAAAAAAGCCAAACGCTCACCAAAGTCGCCTGTCGCAGATCCTGGGAAGCAATCTGTAAGCTGTTTACGAGAGGGTAGGCTGGACGGAAAGTGCGTTAAACCATATACATTAAGCACTGGAATGGCGATAATCGTACCACTAATTTGATCAACTTTTGTCTGCTCCATCAAGCGATTAACGATCTCAATGCCGTTAAGTTCATTCCCGTTCAAGGTCGAGAAAACCAGCAGGCATGGCCCCTTGGTTTTGCCGTGAATGACTTTAATCGGCATATAAAGCGGAGCGCAGGAATACTGATCAGGAATCGGCAGCGCCAGATTGGCTTCTTCACCAGGGTGAATAATCGTGTCACAGATTTTTAATGGGGAATTTTTCATATATTTTCATCAATTGATGTGTTGTCAAAGTGTCTTCTTCTGCGTCCTTAAGCAAACGCACTAGACCTGACCTTCAGGCCGAAGAGCTGTACCCTAACATTAGAAGACTTACAAGGATTTGTCAATAAAACAGCCCATTCAGTGAATGCATCTCAAAAAAAAACGCCCCACGCTTTTGGGCGCAGGACGTTTCTAAGTAACTTTATGCAACCAAATGCAAATCAGCTTGTTTTTTGCTTTTTAGATTCAGGTTCATTCCCCATATCCGCAGCGTATTTCCTATAAAATTCCTGCCTGCGATACACCGCTTCGACCGTCAAAAGTCGCCACTGTTGACTATTTTGCAATCATTCTCTAATTTCTTAACTGTTTCTTAAGACTTTGTTTGTAAACTTAACTATATAACTCCTCTAAACATACATTAAGGAAAATAAGAAAATGTTTTCAATCTTATACAGAATTGCTTTTGTGCTGCTTTTTACACTTGCTGTTGTTCCACAAGCCCGTGCAGACATGGAAACGCTCGACGAAATAATAGCAGACATGGATAACTGGCACAAAGCCAAAACCTATGAAGCTTACATACAAAGCCAAGATGCAGACCCTGAGAACATTACAAGAATCTTAGATGCTGTGGAAAACTTTGAACGTGACAGTGATAAACTCAATTTATACAAATTTTATCTCGCCCAAGAAAATATTGCCCCTAACGCCGTTGCAGCGATTTTAGATGACGTGGCAAATTTTGAAGATGACAAGAATAAACTCTATTTATACAAACTTTATCTCGCTCAAGAAAATGTTGTCCCTGAGAACATTACAAAAATCTTAGATGCCGTGGCTGGTTCTAATAATCTAAGATTTAAAGCCTTCGCCTATGCCGCTTATTTAACACGAAAAAATACGGATCCTAACATCATTAGATCAATATTAGCAGCAGCCGGAATTTCGACTGATGCTAATAATAAAGGCATATTTCACCAAGCCTACGATGCCGTCATATGGGGCCTAAAAGCTGCTGTTGCAATTTTCAAAACCAGAAACACTTGGAATGAATTCGAGAAGGCAACCATCTATGCAGCTTATCTCTTACGTGGCGATGCAGACCCTGATACCATTTCAGAGATATTAAATACGGCCGCTAATTTTCGCAATGAAAGCAATAAAATCATAGTTAATAGGACTTATTCTATGCGACTAATAGAGGACACTTATTTTACATATGAATGGGAGAAAGTTTTTTCCTACCTTGAATTGGATCAAGTTCCTGCCTACCAAAATTACATGGCAAATAAGGATCTCAATGTTGATGATATTCAAACAATATTAACAAGGACATCAAGGATGAGCAAACCTGATAGAACAAAAATCTATATGGCTTACTTTGAGCGAGAAAACGTAGATCCAGACATCATGGCAATAATTTTAGCAAATGTATCAACCTTTGATATCCGAGACAAAGCCTTAATTTACACGGCATATATGGCGCAAGATGATGCTGAACAGAAGATAATGGAAGGAATATTAAGAAGTGCTTCTTCCTGGAATGCATTCCATAAGGCCCAATTATACACTGCCTATATAGCACGAATGGATGCCGATCCAGAGATTATTGAAAAAATGTTAACCATAACTTCTAAGTATATGGACAGGCATAATAAAGCTCAGGTTTACAAAGCCTACATGGAAAGCCCTCATGTTGAGCAAGAGCA
>CAYGJW010000001.1:12088-33999 GCA_964350415.1 uncultured Alphaproteobacteria bacterium | reverse complement strand
TATTAGAAATTTGAAATTGATAGGTGTTGCCATCTTTAAGGGTTGCTGAAACTTGATCATCGGAAGCCAGTGCCCTAATAATATGTGAAGCGCCTTTTATGGCATCTTCCCCAGGTTTGTAGCCATAATCATTAAGATCAGGGACACCAGCTTGTACTGTATAGGGTATAGGCAAGAGTCCAGTTAATAAGAGCGCTACAAAAGCAGCTTTTCTAAAAGAATGAAGTGTAAAGTGTCTATTCATTGGATAATCCTTTGTAAAAATATGTCTTAAAGATAGTGTCTCAAACAAAACTTAAGAAAGTATTAAGAAGTGAAACTTAGTATGAAGACTCAGTGAATATGACAAAATAGAACTATTATGTCAATAGAGTTTACTGCTTGGGTTCTTTAATTTCAGTGTTTGTTGATTGAATATAAGTAATATTATTTATTAAGAATGGCATGTGGCGAGCTTAGGACTGAAACCTGTCGTTTTGAATAGAACTCACTCTATGAGGAAAGCTGAAGCCTAAGATAAAATTGTGATGATTTTGTTAGACGCAGAAAAGGGCTGGACACGCATGTCCAGACCCTTAACTTAACGACGAAATGAGCTCAAAAATTACTTAGCAGCTTTAGCTTTTGCCAAACGCGTGTAATCTTTTCTTTCAGGGATTCTTGCTTTCTTACCGCGAAGTGCGCGAAGATAGTAAAGTTTCGCACGGCGCACAGCACCTGTACGAACAACTTCGATGCTTGATACTTGTGGTGAGTAAAGTGGGAATACCCGCTCAACACCTTCACCATGAGAAATTTTACGCACTGTGAAGCTTGAATTGATACCGGCATTGCTGCGTCCGATACAAACACCTTCATAAGCCTGGATACGCTCGCGCGTGCCCTCGACAACTTTTACGTTTACACGAATCGTGTCACCAGGACGGAATGCAGGTGTTTCTTTACCTTCACTCAAGCGATTCATCTCACCTTGTTCAATCTTTTCAATTATATTCATCGTCTATTCCTCAAATCGTACGTTGATATCTTTCCCACAAGTCTGGACGCCGCTGCGACGTCAAAAGTTCAGACTGCTTCCTACGCCAGTCGGCGATCTTCTTATGATCACCAGACCTCAAAACTTCCGGCACTGCGCGGCCTTTCCAAACACTGGGCCGTGTATAATGCGGATATTCCAATAAATTCCCTTCAAAGCTTTCTTCCTCTCCAGAAGCCTGCTTACCCATCACACCGGGAATTAACCGGACACACGCATCTAACATGCAATGCACTGCAATTTCGCCCCCTGACAGGATGAAATCGCCAATACTAACTTCCTCTGCACCATGCTCTTCAATGACGCGTTCGTCAATGCCTTCATAGCGCCCACACAAAAACATAACCGAGGGCTCTGAAACGAACTGACGCGCCATCGCCTGGTCAAACACTTTTCCCCGCGGCGAAAGATAAACAAGTCGTTCACCTTTTTGCCTGTGTGCACAGATCGCTCGATCCAGCACATCGGGCTTCATCACCATTCCCGGACCACCACCATAAGGTGTATCATCCACGGTCTGGTGCACGCCTTCTGCAAAATCGCGAATATTGTGCGCTTCAAGCTGCCACAATTGATTCTGCAATCCCTTACCTGCAAGAGCGGTTCCAAGCGGCCCTGGAAACATCTCAGGAAATAAGGTTAACACCTTTACCTGCCACGGGGCTTGAAGCTCAGTCATGCTCCTGGCCCTGCTTTTCTTGCTTTGCATTCTCAGACTCGGAAGCCTGGGGCTCAACAGCAAGTGCGCACTCAAAGAAAGGAGCGTAATCACGAATGACTAACAAACCTGCCTCTAAATCAACCTCAGGGACGTGATCAAGAGTGAAAGGCAAATAGGCAAGCCCATGAGCGCCCTCAATCTCAACAAGCTCTCCAGCGCCAAAATTTTGAACATCAACAACGACACCAAAATTTTCGCCCTGGTCGTTAACCGCCTTCAGACCAATTAAGTCCTGATAGTACACCCCGTCCTCGTCCGAGTCTGGGAAAGCATCGCGGTGAACAAACAGCTTCATTCCCGTAAGAATCTTAGCCTGCGCATTTTCATGCACACCTTTGAATGCCAGCCTGAAATTATGGCCATTTTTATGGGCTGAATCCAGCCAGTAAAAACACCCATCACTTCCAAGCAAAACACCGTCATGGCTCAGCTTATCAAGGGCTTTGATTGATGGCTTAAAACGCACGGCACCAGATGCACCGTCAGGTGCCGTAATATCGCCTACGTAGACAATATCTTTGATTCCTTGCACATCCATCATTCAATCCTTCAAGCACAATGCCTAAGCATTAAGCGTCAGAAGCGTCTTCTGCTTTTGCTTCAGCAGCAGGTGCAGCGGCTTCAGCCTTTGCAGCTTCCTTAGCAGCTTTAGCTTCAGCTTTTGCAGCTTCTTTCGCAGCCTTCGCAGCTTCAAGTGCTTCGCGCTCTGCTTCTGCAGCAGCATCTAGGCGCTCTTGAGCTTTTTTCTTAGGCTTGCTTTGAACTGGGTCGTTGCCAAATTTTGGCGCTTCAACCAATTGTAGCTTAGCCAACATGCGTGCAACGCGGTCCGTCGGCTTGGCGCCAACAGAAAGCCAATGCTTTACACGTTCTTGATTTACAACGAGACGTTCTGGATTGTCATGCTCGACCATTGGATTGTATGTTCCAACTTTTTCAACAAAACGACCATCACGAGGGCTTGTGTTCTCTGCAACAACAATCCTATAAAAAGGATTCTTTTTTGCACCACCTCGTGCAAGTCTCAACTTTAAAGCCATGTAATTTTCCTTCTTTTTTACCATGCACCACAGGTGCGCGTACGCTTTACAAACTTCGCTTTTATTCTAAACGCGGAGAAATAATCCTCATTATATAAAAATATTTCTAGAAAAAAGCAATAAAAATCCAACAAAAACTGACCGAAGTACAGAATATTGGATCACTCTAACCTAAAAAGCCGCCGCGTAACAGTCCTTTTTTGCCAATCTTGCTGACACGCTTCATCATCTTTTGCGCTTGTTGGAACTGCTTCAGCAATCTATTCACATCCTGAACCTGAACTCCAGCCCCTGCAGCAATGCGTTTTTTACGCGATGCATTCAGCAACTTTGAGTGCCGGCGCTCTTTTTCAGTCATCGATGAAATAACCGCCAATTGCCGCTTCACATGACTCTCGTCAATATTTGCTTCAGCCAATTGATCTTTCATCTTACCCATACCCGGAAGCATACCCATCAAGGACTGGATGCCGCCCATCTTGGTAACCTGTTTTAATTGCTTAGCCATATCGTTCAGGTTCATCGTACCTTTTTGAACTTTACGGGCAAACTTTTCGGCTTCTTCTTCCTCAATAACTTCCGAGGCTTTTTCAACAAGACTAACCACATCGCCCATATCCAGGATACGGTTTGCAACACGGTCTGGATGGAAGGGCTCCAGGGCGTCCAACTTCTCGCCGGTTCCCATGAATTTAATCGGCTGCCCTGTGACCGAACGCATGGATAAGGCTGCACCACCGCGAGCATCACCATCAACACGGGTCAACACGACACCGGTCAAACCAATTTGATCACTAAAGGCTTTCGCAACATTGACCGCATCTTGACCGGTCATTGAATCCACAACCAACAACGATTCCGTCGGCTGAGCGATCTTAGAAACCTCCGCAACTTCTGTCATCAGGGCTTCATCGATATGCAAACGGCCCGCTGTATCGAGAATAACAGCGTCGTAGCCTTCCAAACGCACCTTCTTGAGTGCCCGTTCTGTAATTTGCAATGGCTGCTGATCTGCAATGATCTCCAGGCTATCAACGCCGATCTGCTCACCAAGTACTGCAAGTTGTTTTTGTGCGGCAGGACGGTAAACGTCCAAAGATGCAATAAGCACCTTCTTACGTTTTTTCTCATTCAGAAATTTAGCAAGCTTACCAGTACTGGTTGTTTTACCCGAACCCTGCAAGCCCAGCATCAACACAACGGTTGGCGGCTCAGATTTCAGATGCAGCTCTGATTGCTCTGCGCCCAGTAGCGCCACCAGGTGATCATGAACGATCTTAACCACCATCTGACCAGGCGAGACGCTTTTCACGACTTCTTGCCCCAACGCTTTCTCTTTTACAGAGGCAATGAACTCTTTAACAACAGGCAAGGCAACATCAGCCTCAAGCAGTGCGATCCGCACTTCGCGCATAGCATCCGAGATATTTTCTTCACTGAGCGCACCACGACCTGTGATGTTGTTAAATACATTACCCAGGCGTTTGCCTAAACTTTCAAACATAGCACAACCAATCATTACTTAAATCTTGAACAAAACTAAGAGATAATCATAAAAATAGCAAGAACAACCCGCTATCTACAATTACTTCGCCCTTGGGTGACTTGCCCTAAAAACCGACATCAGTTTTTCTTGACTCACGTCCGTATAGCGCTGCGTGGTTGACAACGATGTATGTCCCAACAGCTCTTGAATCACTCGCAAGTCTGCACCGCCCTCCAGCATATGCGTTGCAAAGCTATGGCGCAATGCATGGGGGGACATATGATCGGGCAAGCCGTAAAGCTCCCGAAATTTTTTCAACTCACGCTGAATCATTGCCGCCTGCAGTAAGCCGCCTCGCAGCCCCAAAAACAAAGGCCCACTCTGCTTAACAGTATAGGGACAGGCCTGGGCATAAGCCTCGATATGCGTGTGTACTTGCGCAAGCAAAGGCACAATCCGTTCTTTCTTGCCCTTACCTATAATGCGTAGACCATCTGCCTTGTGCACGTCTTTATAGGTAAGCGACAAGGCCTCGCTAATACGCAAGCCCGTACCATAAATCAACACGACCAACGCTGCATTGCGCAGACCCACCCAAGGTTCACGCGCCTGGGATGCAATTTTCTCAATCACTTCAAAAAGGTCTATTTGTTGGATCGATTTTGGCAGGGACTTTGGAATTTTAGGGGCTTTTAAAACATCAATCGCTGCGTTTTTAAGCCCTTCGAAACGCGCACTATAATGGAAAAAGTTTTTTAAAACAGAAACCAGCCGTGCATTGGATGCTGCCCCAATACCTCGGCGAACTTGTGCCGCTAAAAACGATCTAAAATCAACCAGCTTGATTTCAGCTAAGTGATTCAGATTCAAAACTTCATCATAATGCTGATACAAAAACTCAAGAAAAATCCTGAGGTCTTTTTGATATGCGGCAAGTGTATGGGAAGAGTAACCTCTTTCCCTTTCAAGCCAAGCTTCCCACCCTGCAACTAGTTTTTGTACTTCTGGTGTACAGAGTGGGATTAGCGCATCCTTAAAGGATTGATTGGCCACTTTGCTTCCAATCCTTCAAAAAGCTTGTCAGCCCTGAGTCGGTAAGAGGATGCTTAAAAAGCTGATGAACAATCTTAGGCGGTACCGTCACGATGTCTGCACCCAAATGAGCCGCTTGCATAACGTGCTGAGTATGACGCACGGAAGCCACAAGCACCTCGGTTTTGAAGCTTGGATATTGGTCATAAATATCGCAAATGTCTTCGATCAACGTCATGCCATCTTGGCCAATATCATCAAGCCTACCAATGAATGGGGAGATATAAGTTGCACCCGCTTTCGCGGCTAACAATGCCTGAGCTGCTGAGAAACATAAAGTAACATTTACATCTGTATCTTGATCTCTAAGCGCACTACACGCCCTTAGGCCATCTTCAGTCAAAGGGACCTTGATAACGATATTTTCTGCAATTGCTTTAAGCTTATGCGCTTCAAGCATCATTGTATCGTAATCGGTTGCCGTTACTTCTGCGCTAACAGGCCCCGGAACAATTTCTGCAATTTCCGCAATGACTTTGAAAATATCGCGTCCACTTTTGTGAATTAGCGATGGATTCGTTGTTACACCGTCAACCATACCGATTTTTAACAGTGCTTTGATTGCATCGATATCTGCTGTATCAATAAAAAATTTCATGTGCGCCCCCTTTGATTTTTAATAACACCGTTACACTTATGAAATACCGTGATAACCACGATACCATTCAACAAACTTTGGAATACCAACTTCGATTGGCGTCGTTGGCTTGAAGCCAATGTCATTCGACAAAGCATCAATATTTGCATAGGTTTTAGGCACATCACCGTCTTGTAACGGCATGTAATTACGCTCAGCCTTTTTACCCATTGCATCTTCCATCACCTGGATCATTCTTTCAAGCTCAACCGGATCATTATGACCAATGTTGTACACCTGGAAGGGACACGTTGAACGGCTTGGACCAAGGTCTTCGACTTTGGCATCTGGAACAGCCTTTGGCTCGTAATCAACCAACCCGGTAACACCGGCAACAATGTCATCAACATAAGTGAAATCGCGTAACATCTTGCCATAGTTGAACACATCAATCGGACGATCGTTATGAATTGCATCAGCAAAAAGATAAAGCGCCATATCTGGACGCCCCCATGGCCCATACACAGTAAAGAACCTAAGACCTGTCGTTTTCATGCCAAAAATATGACTATAAGTATGCGCCATCAATTCATTCGAACGCTTGCTTGCAGCATACAAGCTAACGGGATGATCGACAGCCTGATCCGTAGAAAAAGGCATTTCAGTATTTGCGCCATAAACCGAACTTGAAGATGCGTAAATTAGATGCTTCACATCATTATGCCGCACGCCCTCAAGGATATTTAAGAATCCAACGATATTACTGTCGATATAAGCATGCGGGTTAATCAATGAATATCGCACACCAGCTTGGGCTGCCAAGTTAATGACAATATCAAATTTCTCAGCTTTAAAAAGCGCTTCAATGCCTTCTTTATTGGCAAGATCAAGCTTAATAAAGCTAAAACCTGTTTTCGGTTCAAGCTCTGCTAAGCGGGCTTTTTTCAAGTTTACGTCATAATAATCATTCATGTTATCAAGACCGACAACCTGGTGGCCTTTCTTTAATAATAAATGAGATACATGAGACCCAATAAATCCAGCTGCACCTGTTACTAAAATTTTTGCCATTTTTTATAAGCTCCAATAGACGCAGTCGTCTTTTAAATCTGCAGGATTCAGTATTGACTTAATATCAACAATGACACCGCGTGAAATGATGCAATCACTATAATCCTTTGCTGTATATTGATCAAAATCTTGATGTGATACAGCCAGAACCAAAGCGTTTAAATCTGCCATTTCTTCTGCAGAACAAAGATCAATACCATACTCTTCTTTTACTTCTTCCACATCAGCCAGCGGATCATGAACCAGCGGTGTGATACCAAATTGCTTAAGTTCATCAATAACATCGATAACTTTACTGTTACGAATATCATTAACGTTTTCCTTAAATGTCAGCCCCATGATACCCACACGAGAGCGCCTGACGGGCATATCTTCATGCACCAACATCTTAATTAGTTTTTGCGCGATGTATGACCCCATATTATCGTTAATGCGGCGCCCAGCAAGAATCACCTGAGGGTAGTAACCAATTTCTTCAGCCTTAGACGTCAGGTAATAAGGATCAACACCGATGCAGTGACCGCCAACCAATCCTGGGCGGAAAGGCATAAAGTTCCATTTAGATCCCGCTGCCTTTAATACATCAATTGTTCTGATATCTAACTTCTCACAAATAATGGATAATTCATTCATAAAAGCAATGTTCAGATCACGCTGCGAGTTTTCAATAACCTTTGCAGCCTCTGCAACTTTTATTGTTTCTGCACGATGAATACCAGCATCAATAATCTTACCATAAGCCTCTGCAACACGATCCAAGGTTTCTTGGTCTTCACCGGATACAATTTTTACAATTGTCTCAATTGTATTTTCTTTGTCGCCCGGATTAATACGCTCAGGTGAATACGCAAGTTTAAAGTCTTTTCCTTGCTTAAGTCCAGATGCCTTTTCCAAAGCAGGACCACAAATATCTTCCGTTAAACCAGGGTATACCGTCGATTCAAACACAACAACAGCGCCTGGCTGCAAGATCTTACCAATGGTTTCGCACGTGGAAAGAAGTGGACCAAGATCTGGTTTATGATCACTCGTGATCGGCGTTGGGACAGCAACAACAAAAAAAGTTGAATCTTTTAAATCTGCAGGGTTACTTGTAAATTTTAACGTGGTCTCGGCAAGCTCAGAATCACCTTCCTCACTATTTAAGTCGTGACCTTGTTTTAAGCTTTCGATACGCTTTACACTGACGTCAAAAGCAATTGTTTCATATTTTTTTGCAAAGGCAAGCGCCACAGGTAAACCCACGTAACCCACACCAATAACGGAAATTTTTTCACTCATGTTATAGATAATCCCAATCAAAATTTTACGTACTTCAGCAGATCCGAAAGAACAATGATTACACAAATGAAGCAATCAAAAGTGTAAATAAAACCCAAAGATTCAAGTTAACCTACTATGTTGCGCGAATCTTACACAATATAGCTGCCAGAATCCACCAAATAATCATCTACTGGAATTTAAAAAATGACAAAGTGCCTGGCTGCCCCATACTCAATGAAAACACCTACAATACAATTTAAATTACGTTTGACAATATTATTGAATCACATTAAAAATTAGAATAAAGAGGGATGTTATGAAACGTTTTTTTTTAACTTGCGCTTTCTTCTTCGTGATTAATTCTTCATTTGTTTGCTATTCTCATGGTGGTTCCTCTAGCAACCCTAAAAATTCCTCATCTTTCTCAAATATAAAAGAAGACACACTTTCTTATGAAGAAGAACTTTCTGACTCAGATGATGGGGATGGTGATTTAGATATCATAGAGGAAGAGGAGGAGGACGGTGAAATTGAAGGCGACGATACCGTACCCACAACTCTTTTCGGGCCGAATACCCCCTATGAAGTCAAATGCCATATTTTTCAGTACTTAGGCCTGCCCGATTTAATGAATATGGGAAAAACACAAAAATCAGCTAACCTAAATATTTTCCATAACGACACATTTGGCAGCATCTACATAGGAAACATGCTTGCAGCCTCAAAAGCACAGCTTGAAACAGAGCCCTATAATCCTGAAGCAGCAACATCAGTCTTACAAAAGATGCTCACCCTATATAAGCGTATTATCAAAGAGGGCCCAGCATTTGAACACTATTTCAATAAAAACCATACAAGAAGATTCATCCCGACCGTCCTTCCCATAGTAGAAATTCCCAGATTAGAAGCAGAGAATCCAATTGACGCTGCGGCTCCCATGGTTTTTGTGCCTGTGGCTCCTCCCGTCCCTGCCCCGATTGATCCCAATCCCGACAAGACTCAGCTACAAGCCCAACTAAGCCATCTCTTTCATTCCTTTCTGCATCTAAAACTTTTAGAAAAAATCACCTCTAAAGAACCAGCCCCAAAGGTCCTTTCTGAGCTAGAATTGGCGATGCCTGAACCGATTATAAAAAGCCCAGAGCCTGCCCAAGAAAATCCTTTCCCGGCAATCCACATTCCAAAAGATGTGATGATTTTTGCGCTTGAACACGCAGATTTTCTTGATCCTATCTTTGTAAGAATTGGATTTTTACTGCTCATCAAACAGGATGTGCTAGAACCTAACGTCATGTCTGATGATCAAGCTGAGATTCTGATTGCTTTGCTCGAAGTTCATAATGCAGACGATGTTTCTTTAAAAGAGCTTTTCGTTACACTGGCACAACCCAATTCTTATACTTTGCAATCAAGTCACTTCAGCAAAATCATTAAGACCTACAATCAAAATCAATTTCAAAAAAATTATCCGCATTTAGTGCAAAACAATTACAGACTTGCCTTACTAAAAGACTATGTTAGCCGGAAAAAAATCAAACGCTCTTTCCTAGACCCAGCGCTCCGTAATCTTATTGTTGAGGATCACAATCTTTGGCTGCAAACACTCGCACAATACTTCCACAGCAAGCACGTTAATCCTGTAACAACGGCGATTATGCTAAGACGTACTGAGGCACTGGGAGAAGAGGCGCGCGCGACCGCCCTTAGCGAATACCTAAGCCGAAATCGGCATAGTGAAAAAGAGCAATCCGTTATTCTGGAAGGCATTCTTAGGCTGAATAGTGAGGTCTTTATTGATGCACTTTTAAAAAGCTATCTTGAAAAATACAAGATCACCCTAGAAAAACAGCAAACTGTCTTAGACAAACTGACAGCACCTGAATATCAATGTAATTTATTGCATAATTTGAACAATACGCCCTTGGGTTATTTAATGACCTGTATTGGAAAATATCTTCTTGCTAACCAGCTGTACGGCAACGCAGAAACACGGGCGCCTTTTCTCATGCATATGCTAAAAAATGCAGACTGCAGCTTAAGGCAGTTAAGAAAAATAGCCATGGAAGCAGACACTTGGGCAGACGAAGATCAAAAAACTGAGGCCTTTAAATTTATCCTTAGCCGTACAACAGCCAATGAAGTTCTACGCCGCAAGATTTACCAAAGAGCACACGCATTCACACCTGAAAATAAACTCATCATTTATGATATTTACTTACGGACGAAAGCAGCATCGGATGATGAAGCCAAGCTTATTGCAGCATATGGCAAAACACTCAACAAGCGTGATAAACGCTGTATAAAAAAGGCCCTTAATTTTGCAGGACGCCAATCAACCGCTAAGACTGTCTACTAACAAATTTTGCGCCAGTGGTAATAACTCAGCATAAGTATTAACGCGTTCCTCTAAAATCGGCTGCACCAAAGGCCCCAGTACGCCATAGTCCTTCAGGTCTTTCGACACTATCTTAACGGGATAACTGCTGCGATGGCGCGGCAACGCCTTACCATGATGCATCTCCCAAGCCAACGTCAACACTTCCCTAACTTCCGGGGCACAGTTAAAGCGACCACGCTCAAAATCAATCAGATAGCTTTTTTTAGATTCGCGGTCCCAAACAATGTTTTTTAATGTGACATCCGCATGGCACAGCTTTCCCTTCTCCAGGACCGCAGACGTTTCAATAAAATGATGGATAATCACCTTTTTTTCCCAGTCCTCTAGGCCAACAACATCTTCAAGCAACCAGCGCCCATGGATACGCTTAAGTGCAATCGTTCCATAATCACGGTTCGATCCAAATGCGAGGGGTTCCGGTACATGCGGCACACCAATCCGGCCCATCGCTTCATAAAATCGTTGTTCTGTCCGCACTTTTTTTCGCAGCGCACTACTCTTCCGATAAAACGTATATTTTGCAAACCAGTCATTTCCTAAAAAACAAGGTTTACCCCGATCTGGGTGATACATTTCCACGCGGCCTAGCAGTTTTCGCTCTCCCAAAACATCCACATACCTCCGGCGCAACATCCAGTATTTTCTTGTACCTTTTTTCAAGGCATCTGGGTACAGTGCGACCGCATTTTCTAATCCATGACGGTTAATCCATTCGTCTGCGGTCTCTAGATTATCAGAGGTCTGATTACCAGGGACCTGATTATCAGGGACCTGGATAAATACAAAAAGCACTTTGTTCAGTAAATCATCGAATAAAGCTGCCATATTCGGATTTTGCTGCAAACTTTGCATCGTTTGCGAATTCAGAATCATAATGTCATATTCGAAGATCCGCATTTTTTTAATAAAATCAGCATCAAAGACCTTTTGATTATAAAAAGCATGGCCTATTTTTTGTTTCCGGCCCACTTGCCAGCTTTTTAAAAAAAACAGCCGCTGCAGGTCAGAATTTTGCACCAAAGCTTCCGCATTGAACCCTAAAACACCCAATTGATGCACCAAAGCACCATCAATACAATTCGGAATCAAAACCCGGGCAGTTTCAGGCCGCATACGATGCTCTGCCAGCGCTTGCATGAACAAATACGAAGAATCCTCAGAGGTTGGCGCTCTAAAGTCCTTAAGCTGTTCTACCTGATTGTGCGCCTTAGCAAGCGCTGCTATCTCGCTTGCTTTATCACTGAATATGATGAATCCAACAACAGGAGAAAGGACAAGAACAACCAGAAATAACTTGCGTAAAAACAACATCTTAAAACCTTATGAACCTTTAATAAAATCACTAAACTTCGCGAAGAACGAGCGCCCTTGCGGACTACTTTCAGGTGCCGTTTTTTCAGCCTGTATCGCCCCTGGATTTACAGCCTCTTCATAAGCTTTCTCAATAGCTGCAAGCACTTCTTTCGCACGCAGAGGCCCCTCGTAAGGCTTGTTATTCATAATGATCGTTGGTGATGAATCAATTTTAAATCTCTCCAGCAAAAAATAGCCTGAATAAAGCTTATCTTTCAATGCCTTATCAAGACGGCACTGGGTAAATTCTTCTTTTGAGATGCGGCCAAATCGCGCCAAATCTTCAACCGCCGCCAGGTAATTATGCTGCTGACGAACGATATATTCTTGCTTATCAAAGAGTGTTTGAATTAGGGGTTCTCGCATTTCTGGTTTGGCGCAATGAATCAGCCGCGCGCAATCAAGAGCGATGATATCAGAAGGCAAGTGAATAAACGCAACCTTAGCTTTTTTATTAGTCTCACAATATTTTTTTATGGCTGGCCAAATTATATTTTGAAAACGCTTACAATAAGCGCATGTAAAGGACGTGAAAACGTACATACTGACAGGCGCATCCGCGCTACCCACTGCACAAACAAGCCCTTGTTCTAGCTGGTCTGCAAGCTTGTGACGCTCTTGCTGTTTTGCAACAGCAGCGGGGACTTTGCTTTCTTCAGCGGACAATACGAATGGCATCGCTGTAATAGCAACTATCAAACCCAGTATATATAAAATTCTAATTTCACGCATTGTCTTACACTTTAACCAAATTCTGTCTCAATTTTTTCTTGCTCAGCTGCTCACCAAAACGCTGTAAGGCCTTTTGTAGCTCTTCATTTGACACATCCGCAACTGTTTGATCAATCTCTTTTTTCTGTGCCGAGCTTAAAACCACCGTCGCTACTGGCTTTATTGAATTTGAGCGAGATAACCCCACAGGTGCAACAATAAAGCGAATCCGGTCAACCGCCTTATACCCCAAATACCCGTTGATTCTCTCAATAAAAATTTGATCCTGATGTGCGAGTAATGTCATCCGGGAAGCGCTCTGCACCTCCACAGTTAGGGTCGCCTGCAGCGCTTGTCCTGCCTGAGTGAATTTACCCGGAATTGTGTAGGCTGCAAACTTTGGTCCGACAATGGTTTTCCAATCAAGAATAAGCCTGGGATCATGGCGCCCGGACTTCCTTGCAAGACCACGTACGACTCTCTCTAACAAGACTCCGACTTGCCCCCTAGTAACTTGCTTCTGCAAAATGCTTTCTCCTGTGCTATAGCACATGATACTACCAGAATGATGCAATTAACAGGACCTTATTTTGAATACCTCTCAAAAGCCATACCAACATCAAGTCCCGCCGTGGAAAACCCTGCGACAAAAACTTCTAAGCTGGTATGACACCCACCAACGTAAGCTGCCTTGGCGGCATACTAATATCGCAGATGCCAACCCTTATCAGACTTGGCTTAGCGAAATTATGCTCCAGCAAACAACCGTCGATACAGTAATTCCCTATTTCAAAAATTTTCTCAAACGCTGGCCTGCCGTAGAAGACCTGGCCAATGCAACAATTGATCAGGTTCTACACCAATGGCAAGGACTGGGTTATTATAGACGCGCCCACAATCTTCATGCCTGTGCTGGCGTCGTTGCCAAAGACTTTAATGGTGTTTTTCCAAAGACAGTCAAAGACTTAAAAGCATTGCCTGGCCTGGGCGACTACACGGCCAAAGCTGTTGCTTCTATTGCCTTGAACCAAGCGGCTGTACCCATTGACGGCAATGTTGAGCGCGTGATTGCACGGTTATTGGCGATTCAAGAACCGTTCCCCACAGCAAAAAAAACCGTTCAGTCCAGCGTCATACACTTTGAGAACGATCATCATCCTGGGGATTTTGCGCAAGCCCTCATGGATCTTGGGGCAACTGTCTGCACACCAAAAAACCCCAAATGTATGGCCTGCCCATGGCAAACCCACTGCGCCGCATATATGCAAGGGTGTACAGAGGAACTACCTAAAAAATTGCCTAAGAAACCCAAACCAAAACGCTTTTGCTCAGCCTATATTCTGCGTGATCCGAAAGAACGATTCCTCGTTGAGAAACGGCCTGACAAAGGCCTGCTTGCAGGTATGACCATGTGTCCAACCTCGGCGTGGTCTGATGACATTAATACCGTGCACGCAGCATTTGATCAGATCGAACTGCACCCCATAGCCGGACACATCAAGCATGTTTTTACGCATTTTGAATTGTATGTCCATGTTTTCGAAGGCCAAGTAAAAACCCTAAATTCTGAAGGAATATGGCTCCATTCCTCTGAACTGAAAGATCACCCATTACCCACTCTGATGAAAAAAATTCTACTACATGCAAAAATTAACTTGCATAATACTGGTAATACTTGTGAAACTTAGGACATCATTCGTGTAAAACCGCTGTTGTGTAGTATGGAGAGTATTTTGGAAAAGAAAACACCTTGGAGCATCAAAGGCATTACCCCCGAAGCGCGTTCTGCCGCAAAGTCGGCAGCAAATGCTGCAGGGCTTTCAATTGGTGATTGGCTTACCTCCCTGATTGATTCCACTGCAGACACCCCCATATCCGCCGCAACCGCCACTGAAACACAAGAAGGTGAATCTGCGCCGGCACGAGATATTGATCTTGAATTACTGAACGAGCTTACACGACGCGTTAAGCATACGGAGCAACGCCTTGCTGATGGTCTTTCAAAGCTTTACAAGGCCCTTGACAGCTTATCAAGCCGCCTCAACCTGATTGATCAAGCTCAAGTAGAGTCGACCTATGTTTCCCCTAAAGAAATTCAGCAAGGTAACAATTGATGAGCAATCCAGCATGGAGCATCCGCGGCGTTGAAGCGAAGTCTCGTGAAGAGGCAAAAATTCTTGCACAGAAATCAGGGCAAAATCTTGGGGATTGGATGACAAACACGATTCTAACGAATCATACCCTGCCTGAAGCAGCGAATGAAAAATCCAACACAAAGCCAACCACACCCTACGATGATCGATTATTCAATCTTTGCAACGAGGTCCTACGCGTTGAAAATCGTGTTGAAAAACTCCTTGTTGGTGCGGCTCAAAAGCTTGAAAAACTTGCCATTGATGTTGCTCGTTATGAGAAACTACGCAAACCTGCTTCAAAAACAGAAGAATCTAAAGCACTAGACTACTCTCAGTACAAGAGCCAGAATAAACCAACAGTAGAACTGCAAACCTACCTACATAATCAGGCGAACTCCAGACCGCCGATCTTTGAAAAGAAAGCCTTCACAGCCCCGCCCGAGGAAACAAAGCCTGCTAAGAAAAAAGCGAACAACTGGTTTGCTCTCTTCAGTTTTGTTGGCTCAACATTGGTTTTGGCGCTTATTCTTTTCATTATCCTTAAGGTTATTGCCCCAAGTTTTAATATTCAGCTACTCTAGAGCCCCACCTATAATATTGACTTTTCATCATTTCATCGCCACATTAGGTATGTATTCGATTGATTAAATAAGGGAGTTTACAATGACTCAAAGAAACAATGATCCTATAATTCAACGCTCAAGCAGCATTCCAGTTGACGTTGATGCAGGCCTACGCCGCTATATGATCCGCATTTACAACTACATGACAGCAGCGCTTGTTGTCTCAGGCCTTGTTGCTTTTTTTGTTGCCACAACACCGGCTCTGACAGAAGCTGTTTTTAACACCCCGCTAAAATGGGTTGTTATGTTGGGCCCTCTTGCAATGGTTTTACTTATCTCGTTCAAACTGCAATCCATGTCTTTATCGACACTACAGGCTATGTTCTGGGGGTTCTCAGTGTTAATGGGGGCGTCACTTGCCTCTATTTTCCTGATGTATCAAGGTGAAAGCATTGCACGCGTCTTCTTTGTTACGGCGGGAACTTTTGCAACCATGAGCATTTACGGCTACACAACGCAAAAAGATCTTACCAAGCTTGGATCACTCTGTATCATGGGGTTAATCGGTATTATCCTTGCAAGTATCGTTAATATTTTTGTTGGCAGCAGCGCAATGCAATTTGCGATTTCTGTGATTGGCGTACTGGTTTTTGTTGGGTTGATTGCTTACGATACGCAAAAATTCAAGAACATTTACCTTGAAAGTGATTCACACGAAACCATGGGTAAAAAAGTTATCATGGGTGCGCTGAACTTGTACCTCGACTTTATCAACCTATTCATTATGTTGCTTCGCCTATTTGGCGAACGTCGCTAATTAACTAAACACTGAAGGAAGCCGCTCAAGAGTTATCTTTTGAGCGGCTTCTCTATCCAAACAGCTTAGTATTTTTCCTAAAATTGACTCTTTTACCCGATTTCTTCGTTAAACCGTTTAGGCGTACAGAAGTACGACATCGCGCGGTTTTCCTAGATATCAAACAGCCCTAATATATTTAAAGAAGCTAGGGTAAAATTGCTCAATTTTAGATACTGCTAAATAAGATCGTAACTTTATAAGAAGCCGACAAATACTAAACTGTTTGGCTAGATTTGATCAAAATGACACAAAACACACCTGAAATTAAGCCTGAACGCGTTGCAAAAATTATCGCACGTAGCGGTCATTGCTCGCGCCGTAAAGCAGAAGAGCTTATCCTGACAAACAAAGTACGTGTTAATGGCGAGATCATTCGGGCACCCGGCACAACAGTAACGCCTGCCGATGCCATCACCATTAATGGTGTCCCGCTTGCGAAGCCAGAGCCCACGAAGCTTTGGATGCTCAATAAGCTAGAGGCCACAATTACCGCCAGCTCAGACCCCCAGGGCCGTGCGACGGTTTTTGATAACCTCCCACTGAAACAATCACACATCGTCGCTGTAGGGCGCCTGGATTACAACACTGAGGGGCTTTTGCTGCTGACCAATGACGGTGAGCTTGCTCAAAAACTTGCGCACCCGAGTTCAGCCTGGGATAGAACCTACCGCGTTCGGGCTTTTGGCTTTGTACCGAAGGAATTCATCAAAGCCGTTTCAAAGCCTTTTACCGTTAAGGACATTCAATACAGGGCCTGGCAGGTAGAAGAGGAAAGCACCCGCGGTAAGAACACTTGGTTCCGCGTCACCATATGCGAGGGTAAAAACCGCGAAATCCGTAAAGTATTCACCCACTTTGGCCTCGAAGTTAACCGGCTTATTCGCGTACAGTTCGGCCCTTACATTCTAGACGACTTACAGCCTGGGGCAGTCAAAAGACTTGATCTCAAACTTTTAGATAAGCGTTCCAATGGACCACAAAAATAAGATTGAAAAAATTATTCAATTTTGGTTTGCCCCTGATATCAAATCACAATGGTTTGGAGGCCCAGCTGAATTTGATACCCTAATTCGGTCTCATTTCATCGATGACTACTGGAAAGCATTGGATGGCGCCTATAGCAATTGGCAGCAAAATCCAGAAGGATGCCTCGCCTTCATTCTGTTGCTTGATCAGTTTTCCCGAAATATGTTTCGTAATGATGCTCAAGCCTTTGCAGCTGATCCTCTGGCAGCACAAGCAACAAGGCACGCCTTACAGAATAAATTTGATCTACAGCTACCGCCAGAACAGCGCACATTCATTTATATGCCGCTGATGCACAGTGAAGTCATTGAGGACCAAACGCTTTGTGTAGAGCTCTTTAAAGCACTTGAAGGCAGCGAAAGCAATTACGACTACGCTATACGCCACAAACAAGTTATTGAGCGCTTTGGACGATTCCCTCACCGCAACAAAGTGCTTGGCCGCAAAAGCACCCCAGAGGAAGAAACTTTTCTAAACAGCAAAGACGCCCCTTTTTAGAAGATATCTAGTTACAGCCCCATAGTTTAATGCTTTTGCAAAAACATCAAAAAACTATGGGGCTGTAACTTAAATGGAAATAAAAGGGTTTAAATGCTTTTAACCTAAAACGCTGTAGAGATCCGCTGTATTGCGGCATCCGCACAACGGTCCTCTTTAACAAGAGGATATTGTTTTGCGAGAAGCTGTTCACTGAATTTCATCGCTTTTAGGGAAAGGATACCGCTTAATTCATTCTGTGCATCTTCTTGCGCACGTTGAATTCGGATTTCAGCAAGCCGTTCTTTACGGTCCATAATACGGTCATACTTAGCAAGAAGCTCTTCATGGCGTACTTTCGAAAGCGCATGAGCTTGTGCAACAATATCTTTGGATTTTTGCTCAGCTTCAACCTGATTTAATTTCGTCTGAGCCGTATGTTCTTTTGCTTTTTCTCGCAGCATATGCGCTTCATCGATACGCTTTTCAACAGCCCCTGCATAATTATCAAGAACCTGTTTAATCTTTTTTCCCACTGGGCGAAATAGACAAACAAAGGTTAATACAGTCGAAACAAGGACAAAAAAACTAGCATCAAACGTCATGCACTGTCTCCAGCATTTAATCGCACTTTACCAGCACCAAAATCATCATAAGCAACAGGGACCCCGCTCACACGTTGGGCGGCTAGCAATCCAACTTCATCGACCATTTGATCTATATCCTGAATGGCCTGTGATCTTTGACTTTCAATCGCAGATTCCGCTTGATGAATTCGAGCATTCAACTTTTCTTCAAATTTCTTTTCACGCTCATCAAGTTCTGCCTGAGTATTCGCCATCGCAACATGTAGCACTTGACGTGCTTTTTCTTGAGCCGCTTCGATAATCGATGCAGCGCCATCAGCCATTGACTGCACTTCCGCATTGAGTTCTTCAGCAGACCTAAGATCTTCACTGATCCGCGCGTCTCTATGCTCTAGAGTTTTACGAATAACCGGCAGAATAAACGTAGACATCGACACGTATAGCACTAAAAAAGTGACAACAAGCCAAAAAATCTGCGATGGAAAAGTAGATATATCTAATTGCGGCATACAAACCTCGAACCCTATGCAGGCGCTTTATTGCAGCGCCTATCAAGGTCGGTAAAAACTAACCGTACAGGATGACAAGAGCGATAACGGCTGCAAGCAGACCTGTAAGCTCAACGATGCCGATACCCACCCAAGCAAAACCTGAGATGTGAGGCGCCGCATTTGGATTACGAGCCAGCGAGCTAACGATGTTTGAGAATAAAATACCAAGACCGATACCTGCCCCGATAAGACCTAGAACCGCGATTCCGGCTCCAATATACTTTGCTGCTTCAACTTCCATGTGAGTCTCCTCCTTATATGAAAACGTTAGTGAAGATGAATTGAGTCGTGTAGATAGATACAACTCAATATTGTGAAAATGTATGCCTGCAAAATTGCAATGAACACCTCAAAACCAATCAGCACAGAATTGAACAACAAAGGCGCAATCCCAAAAATACCAAGAGATACAGTGAACGTCGCAAAAAGCTTAATCATCGTATGGCCTGCCATCATGTTGGCAAACAGACGAATCGAAAGACTTACAGGCCTAACCAGATATGAAAAGATTTCAATCGGGATAATCAAAGGCGCCATCACAAGCGGGACACCTTGGGGAAAGAAAAATTTAAAGAACTTGAGACCGTGACGGGCAAAACCTACAAAAGTCACAAGCACAAACACAACCATCGCTAAGATAAACGTGACGATGATATGGCTGGTAAAGGTAAATCCGTATGGGATAAGACCCAATAAGTTTCCAAACAAAATGAACATAAAGATCGTGAACATGAATGGAAAGTAACGCATTGCTTCAACGCCGGCGTTCGAGCGCACAACATTGGCAATGAAATTATAGCTCATTTCAACCATGGACTGCATCCGTCCAGGCACCAAAGCCTGTTTACGCATACCCAATCGTGTGAATAAAATAACGCCGACAAGCGCTAGAACCATAAACAAAGAGGAGTTTGTAAAATAAACATCCATTCCAAAGACGTCCATAGGCTCTTTGATAAGCGGTTGAATTTTAAATTGTTCGAGTGGTCCTGCCACTAGATGCCTCCGTCGTTATCCTCGCCTTCGCCCTTTTTATTCTTTTGCTTCTCGTTGGCCTTAGGGCCCGGGCTCAGTGATATCGATTGTCTGTATACATTGTATAGTCCGGTGACGCCACCAAAAAAAATGAAAAACACCATCAAAAATGGTTTTGTCCCAAGCCAACGGTCCAGAGCATAGCCAATAACCGCCCCGACGATCAAGGATGAAAGCAGGTCTATACTTACTTTCATACCCTGCCCCATGCCTTGCATCGCATCAGGTTTTTTCTCTTCATCAGGCTTATTCTGTTTGTTTTTTTCTGGCACAGACATCGCAGAATCACCTTAACTTAAAAAATAAAAAAAAGGGAGCTGAGTTAGCCCCCTTTTTTTTACAGGACTCAAAATTACTTACCGTCAATCATTTGACGGACAGGAGCAACAAGATCATCATTCATCATATTGCGGAGGATTGCTTCGAAGCCTATTGAGGCATCACCACATTCCTTATACGCAGTAATAAAACGCTTGCTCGTTTGTTCCCAAAGCGAATGCTCTAACTTTACACCTTTGTCACTAAGCTCAAGAAGGCGTTGACGGCGATCTGTTGAACCTGGAGTTTGTGTAATAAAACCTTGCTCAATGAGTTGAGATAAAACACGAGAAAGACTTTGCTTTGTAATCTGCAGAATGGAAAGCAGCTCACTTACATTAATTTTTGGATGGCGACCAACAAAGTACACAACTCTGTGGTGAGCGCGGCCAAAACTATACTTACTTAAAATTGCGTCTGAATCAGAAATAAAATCTCTATATGCAAAAAAGAGAAGCTCAAAACCCCTGCGCATACGTTCTTCACTAAGATCAGATTCATGTTTCATTTTTAGAACTCCAGTCATTAAACACCCATTTATTTTGTCAATACCATCCAACTGCTCACCAGACGTCATAGTCTCGCTTGGTGCACATTTAAACACATAGATGATAAAAAACATAATCTTAAGAAGGATTTCAATAAAAAAAACATCTATTTTTCTTTTTATATGCAAATGCAGCAAAAAACACACACACTGACATACCTTCGGATTTAGACTAAATCAGCCTTTTTCAGTCACAATTCTTACGATTTCATGACAAAAATCGACTAATTTTACTTATCTTTCAACGACTTAGGGAAGCGATTTTCTTTCATAGGAATATTTACAGGCCTTATTTTTTCCTCTGAGAGGAAAAAATCGCTTTTGTTTCTGATTAAACATCTCTGTTTTTTATATGTACGCAACATTTCGAAGCACTTTAAACCTTCTTACCGCATAAAACCACGTATGCAAATGACACACGCGGTCTTAAGAAAAGATTATTCTCACACAATTATGCAAAAAATAAGCGGATTAAACGTTGAAGCGGAAATGAAAAATATCTGCATCTTTAACGATATAATCACGCCCTTCAATACGCATCTTTCCTGCTTCTTTCACAGCGCTTTCCGTACCGTGGGCGATATAATCATCATAAGCAATGGTTTCTGCACAAATATAGCCGCGCTCAAAGTCCGTATGAATCTCGCCAGCAGCTTGTGGGGCCTTAGATCCCACTCTAACAGTCCAAGCCCGAGCTTCTTTTGGCCCAACCGTAAAGAATGTTTGTAAGCCAAGCAGCGCATAACCTTCACGAATAATCAGCGCAAGACCCGTCTCTTCAAGCCCTAGGGACTCAAGAAAGTCACTCTTTTCAGCTGGATCACTCAATTGAGCAATTTCAGCCTCTATTCCTGCTGAAATAAGCACCATACGAGCGCCTTCTGCTTCTGCCTTAGCCTCAACAGCCTTTGTGTGTTTATTGCCGCTCTGCACGTCTTCTTCTCCAACATTACAGACATAAAGCACAGGCTTCGCGGTAATCATATTCAAGGAACGAACTGCCGCTTGCTTCTCTTCGTCCATTTCTAAAGAACGAACAGGATTACCCTCTTTTAAATGATTTAA
>CAYGJW010000001.1:0-12078 GCA_964350415.1 uncultured Alphaproteobacteria bacterium | reverse complement strand
TTTCGCTTGTTTATCGCCTGTACGTGCGCGTTTGTCAGCAGAGATCAACTGTCGCTCTAGGCTTTCCATATCCGCAAGCATCAGTTCAGTTTCAACAACTTCTGCATCATTCACAGGATCAATCGTATTATTTACATGGGTTATATTGCTATCCTCAAAACAACGAAGCACATGAACGATGGCATCCACTTCTCGGATATGCCCCAGGAACTGGTTTCCTAGACCCTCACCCCTGCTAGCACCCTTAACAAGACCTGCAATATCTTGAAATTCTAATTGTGTCGGAATCACTTTCTTTGATCCTGCAAGCTCTGCAAGCTTCGTCAAACGCGGATCAGGTACCCCAACGCGGCCAACGTTTGGCTCGATGGTGCAAAAAGGATAGTTCGCTGACTCTGCAGCTTGGGTTGCTGTCAGCGCATTAAAAAGCGTTGATTTCCCAACATTTGGCAATCCAACAATTCCACAACTAAATCCCATTTTAACCTCGTTATATCTATTAACTTTGTGCCAGACGGAGCGCAAGCTTAGTCAAAAAAATTTCACGACCACCCGCATACCAATCTGTCATTGCTGTTGCAACTTCTTCGATAACAAGCTCTAAGTCCGCTTGTTCTGCCTTTGCAAAATTCTGCAAAACATAACTTTGAACTCGATTTTTATCCCCCGGATGACCAATCCCCATACGAATACGCGCATATTCCTTACCGCAGTGAGCATCGATGCTTCTTAGACCATTGTGACCCCCATGGCCGCCACCTTGCTTCGCTTTAACACGCCCCAAGGGTAAGTCAAGATCATCGTGCAAAACGACAACCTCGCCGATAGAAATCCGGTAAAACGCACAAACTTGTTGCACCGATTGCCCGGATAAATTCATATATGTTTGCGGTTTGATCGCAATAACACGTTGCCCCGCAATCTGTCCGTCATAAGTCAGGGCTGAGTGCTTGGTTTTAGACGAAGAAAAACCGTAGTCACGAACAATCGCATCTACGGTCATAAAACCAATATTATGTCGGTTCTTCTCGTAACGTTCCCCAGGGTTGCCAAGGCCTACAATGAGCTTCATCTATAAACCTCCTGCGCTACCCCAGGGTATCCTTTATCAAAAAGATGCGTTACCAATTACAAACTTCTAGAAGGTTATTTGCCTTCTTCAGTTTTCTTTTCTTCAGACTCACCTTCAGCTGCAGCTGCAACTTCAGGCTCTTCTTCAACTTTCAATGTCGGTGCGACGATTGTTGCAACCGTGAAGTCTGCATCTTTCTGAGCAAACTCAACATTTTTAGGCAATGTAAGGTCGCTTGAATGTACAGAAGCACCAATTTCAAGTTTTGCAAGATCAACCGACAGGCTTTCAGGAATTGCATCCACTTTACAAACGACTTCAACTTCATGCTTCACAATATTAAGCAATCCGCCCTGCTTAAGACCAGGACATGTTTCTTCGTTTTCAAAATGAACAGGAATTTGAACATGCACAGCTGTTTTGCTCGATACACGTAAAAAGTCCAAATGAATCGGCTCATCTGTCACAGGATGAAATTGCACATCCCTAGCCAACGTCCGTTCCTTTTTGCCGCCTTTGATCTGGATTTCAAAAACGTGTGAGAAAAAGCCTTCTTTACGAACTTGCTTCATCACATCAATGGGGTTGAGCGAAATGAGCGTAGGCTCTGTTTTTGCTCCGTAGACTACCGCAGGAACCATTCCCTCACGACGAGTCTGACGCGCGGCCCCCTTTCCGACACGTTCGCGCGATTGCGCATCTAATACAATTACATCTGACATTTCTATTGTCTCCTAAATATAAATTACTTTAATCAAACGCCCACACAATCGTAAACCTCCAGGGGTGCCTACGCATGTAACGTTTAAGCACAGTGCTCATCAAGCAATACGGACAGTGAACGTTCTTCACTAACGCAACGTATAGCCTCCCCAAGTAGGGATGCCATTGACACTTGCCGTATATTTTTTGCCTCTTGAACAGCTTCTGTGGCCCTAATACTATCCATTATTACAAGATTTTCAAGAGAAGAACTTGCAACCCGTGATACAGCACCACCTGAGAGCACCCCATGAGTCGCATAACAAGCCACCATATCGGCACCGGATTCAAGCAATGCAACGGCCGCATTACAGACTGTTCCAGCCGAATCAATAATGTCATCAACCAGGATACACTTCTTTCCTGCAACACTACCTATAACATTCATTACTTCTGAAATTCCCGCACGTTCCCGGCGTTTATCAATAATAACCAGGTTTGCATCCAGACGTCTGGCAATTTGTCTGGCCCGCACAACGCCGCCCACATCAGGGGACACAATGACTAAATCCTCACCACGACCATATTGCTTTTCAATATGCTGAACAAAAATTCCTTCGGCCGTTAAATTATCCGTTGGAATATCAAAAAAACCTTGGATTTGCTCGGCATGTAAGTCCACGGTAAGAACGCGATCTGCACCGGCTGTCTGAATTAAGTTTGCCACCAGCTTTGCTGAAATTGGCGTTCTAGGTCCTGATTTACGATCCTGACGTGAATACCCATAATAAGGAAGCACAGCGGTAATACGGCGAGCAGATCCACGCTTCAGCGCATCAATCGTAACCAGCAACTCCATCAAATGGTCATTGGCAGGATAAGAGGTTGATTGAATTAGAAAGACATCTTCACCGCGAATGTTTTCTTGGATCTCAACAAACACTTCCATATCGGAAAAACGTCTAATTGAGGCCTTTGTAAGGTCTTGTCCAAGATAGGTCGCAATACTTTTTGCTAGGGGTAAATTGCTGTTTCCAGAGATTAATTTCATGGGTTTCTACCACCTAAGGCTATATTTCTTAACTTCAACTGCGCACAGTATCAATGGAAACAATCAATGTAAATAAAAACCTGTAATCGTTTTCCTTTTTGCTTAATTCCTACAAAGCACGACCCCTTTTTCCGTAATTTATTCTCTTATCAGACTCAATTAATGCCGCTATAAAATCAAAAAAGTATCCATGAAAGGGTTTTACCTATGATTTTAAAAACTGCAAAATGTCTTTTATTGTTTTGGATTTACTATATTTGTGCTCTCAATCCTATGCTAATGCCCCTCTGTACATACAAAATACAAATCTCTTTAAAGGCAGCAGAATCTCTTGAAGAATACGATAAGGCTCGTATCCTTAAGGAAATTGAGACCATAACAATGACCGTTAATTAAACAAACGCCTTAGAAACAATTTTTCCTATATAAGAAAGCAGGAAGACAAAAGCCCTAGGACCAACACAAGTAGAAAAATATTAAGATGTCCCATAAATCCTCAAGTCCTGCTTATTTTAATATAATAGCTGAGATTTGCCGGCCGAACTGCCCAGTTGCACGCGGCACTTGGTAACGACTACTAAAGAAAGTATCTGGCTCTGCAAAGGTGTCTCTTTCTATAATGTCTATCTCTTCAACGTCTTTCCTTTGAAGGCGATATTGGGCATACCCCTGCAGGTCAAACAAATATTTCCCAGCCTTGCTTCCATTTAAGAAAAAGTTAACAGAGCTTGGGTCTTTCTCCAGGTGCTTGTCATGAAACACCTGATCAACTTCATAATTTTGCTGAAAAATACTCGGCCCAATTGCTACACGTAATTGCTTGGAACTCGCACCCAGCGCCATCATTGCAGACATCGTGTTCTCTAAGACACCACTCAAAAGCCCTTTCCATCCGGCATGGGCGGCCCCTATCACTTTAGCCTCAGGATCAAAAAACAATACCGGCAAACAATCGGCGGTAAGTACCCCAATGGCAATACCCGGCTGCTTTGTTACCAACGCATCGGCTTCTGGGGCCTCCCAAGTCTGGTTGCAAGTTGCCTCTGTTAAGGTTGCCACCTTATTCCCGTGCACTTGACGCACTGTAAGTAGCTTTTCTTTTGTATCTGCACCTAATCTTTCTGCCACGCGCTGGCGGTTTGCATCGACATTTTCATAAGTGTCACCAGATTGATAACCGCAATTAAGACTACCAAAACAATCATGGCTTACACCGCCCAGACGTGTAAAAAACCCATGTTGTATTACCTGAGTAGGTTCAAAAATATCAGACGTTATAAGCATTTCAACCTCCCATAAATCCTGACAACTGCAATTTGGGATCTGTACACAATCCGTAAGCCCTAAAACCACCCATGCCTTCTAGATCAATCAATCGCTTATAATCCTGCATGATCGCTGCACTTGGATTCTTTTGTGCCAAAATTTCAGCCCGCGCGCCAAGCCCCATTGCATCAAGCCATTGCGCTTGGGTTATGGTGCCAAAATTAAACAGCCCGGCCTTTTCGGCCTCGGCTTTGAGCAAATTAAACTGCACATAGGTTGTAAGATCCTGCTTACCTGGATTTTCAAAAAAATCTGTCGTCCTACCCTGAGCCATCGCTTGTGTTGTGGATCCCAAGGTCAATGCTTCATAACCATAATCGATAAAAAACCCAGCGCCGCCACATTGCTTTAAAGTCTGCAGCACATCAGCGTAAGCATACAAAGCGCTGACTGGCATCTCAAACAAGCTGCCTTCACGAGCCTTTACCATTGTATCCAATATTGGTCCTAGCTGCGCAGGTTGCGCATCAACAACAAAGCAAAAGTCTTCTGTTTCAGCATCCAGCGCTACCAAGCGCTCATGCCAGCCTTGTTTTTGCTTAATGTACTGACGCACAGGAAAAGCATCAAAGAACTCATTACCCAATACAATTTTAGGCGCCGCGCCCAAACTGCTTAAATCTTTATGCCAATAACAATTTTCAAAAGCCTTTAGATTCATTTGCTGAATTTGACTCAGCGTCGGGCTTGTTTCAATCATATGCACCTGTAGTGCCGATGT
The DNA here is from genome assembly GCA_964350415.1 of uncultured Alphaproteobacteria bacterium. GTDB lineage: Bacteria > Pseudomonadota > Alphaproteobacteria > CAYGJW01 > CAYGJW01 > CAYGJW01. The sequence goes on along the minus strand of CAYGJW010000001.1, from coordinate 7,206 downwards.
AAAACCTGGGTCTTTTTGTGCGACTCTCAGGATATCCGCCATCATGACCCCGCGTCCAGGCCCCAGCTCAACCAGGTCCACTCGCTTAGGACTGCCCATTTGCTGCCAAGTAATCAGGCACCAGATTCCAACCATCTCACCAAACATTTGGCTGACTTCTGGGGCAGTCGTAAAGTCTTGGCCCAAGGCGACGTTTTGGCTGTAGTACCCATGTTCTGGGTGATACAAACACAGCATCATGTAATCGGCTAAGGAAATGGCCCCGTGGCTTTTAATGCGTTGTTTAATAAGGGGTTTAAGCATTCCGGCCTCTTGCTATTGAACGCCACAAGAAAAACAGTCCTACCAGTATCATTGGCAAGGACAGCAGCTGCCCCCGGGTTAAACCGCCGATCATAAAACCAATATGAGCATCCGGTTGCCGGAACAGCTCAATCATCGCCCTAGCAATACCGTAGTACACAAAAAATACCCCAACCAAGAAGCCACTACGTTCGCGCACCCACTGCAGACGATTCAAAGCTGTCATGATAATCAGCAACACAAAGCCTTCGAAAAACGCCTCATACAGCTGACTGGCATGTCTGGGCTCAGGACCGGCACCTGGGAAGACAACGCCCCAGGAAGAGGTTGTTACACGACCGTAGAGCTCCCCATTAATAAAGTTTGCGATGCGTCCCACCAGTAGCCCTATAGGGGCCACACTAACCACCAAGTCACCCAAAATATAAGGCGAAACTTTTCGGTAGTTCCCAAACAACAAAACCGCGATCACAATCCCGATAACCCCACCGTGGAAGGCCATACCTCCATCCCAAGTCTTCAGGATTTGCAACGGGTTTTCTATGTAGTACCCAAGGTCATAGAACACCACATAACCAAACCTGCCGCCAATGATCACGCCCAGAATGATATAAAAAAGCATATCTGAAAGTGTGCTGGAACTGATATTTCTTGGGCTTAAGCGACCCAAACAACATGCATAGCCGTAACCAGCGATAAAGCCAAAGAAATAAGCCAGGCCATACCATTTCACATCGACAGGACCAAGGGAAAATGCAATGGGATCAATCATCGGGAACGTCACAGGAGCACACCTTTGCTAAATATATCAATGATTTCTATATAGCAGCTTCAATGTGCGGTTACACGTTAAATACGCTTTAAATATCCCATCCTCATTAATAGGTACGCAAGAAACAAGAAACGATATGTACACCAAAATTAACTATATGAGACAAGTGGTTAAGCTGACTTTATAAAAATAAGAAAATTTGGGGCGTGTTCTAGGCAAAGTGCAATATAAGCTTTAAATATTCTATAATTTACAGGTGATTATATTAACGGGTACACAAGGAATAAGAAACGACGTGCGAGCAAAAGTGAACTCTATGAGGCGCGTGCGAGGCAATTGTATTTCGAGGGGTTAAGCGTACTTGTACGTTACGTACTTAGGTACGTGCTTCCTTGAGAAATATAATTAACACAGCAGTCGTCCATAGAGTTAACTTTTTACCTGTAGGGTTCGTCGATGGCTAAAAACTGCTGCACATAAGCCGACACACCATCCTCCAGTAATGTAAACGGCTTATCGTATCCTACTTCACGAAGTTTACGATTATCAGATTGCGTATAATACTGATACTTTTCGTTAATCGCATCGGGGGCTTCGATATATTTAATATTTTCAGGCATATTCATAGCTTTGAAAACCGCCTTGGCCATTTGTTCAAAATTGCGTGATTCACCAGAACCTAAATTAAATAAACCATTGGCTTCTGGGTGATCATAAAGCCACAGCATCACATCAACACAATCGCCTGCCCAAACGAAATCGCGTGATTGCTCACCATCATGAATCGATGCATTTTCTGATTTAAAGAGCTTTGCACTGCCCCCTGCTTTAACTTGTTTATAAACTTTGTAGATGACACTCACTTGATCGTCTTTATGATATTCATTTGGGCCATAAGCATTAAAAAATTTTAGCCCTGCCCATTGCGGCGGTTTTGCCCCACCGGACTCAACCATTCGCAAGACGCGCCGGTCAAAAACATGCTTGCTCCATCCTTGTGGGGTTAGGGGTTTAAGTTTTTTAAGTTCATCAGCCTTAAGGTAATCGCTGAATCCTTCTTTACCGTCTCCGTAAGTTGCCCCTGATGATGCATAAACAAAACGAACATTATGACGCGCACACCAATACCAAAGCTTTAGGGAGGTCGAGAAATTACCCTCAATCAACTGATCTGCGTCCACTGCAAGCGTTGAGGCTTCCGCACCTAAATGATAAATCATCTCAATATGCTTAGCATTATCTGTGATGTATTGAAAAAGATGATCTGGATGAATAATATTCAAAACTTCGTGCTTCGCAATATTTTGCCACTTATTGCCGGTTCCTAAAATATCACAAATAACAATATTAGAGAGCCCTCGTTCAGCAAAACCGGCCAATAAATTTGAGCCTAGAAACCCTGCTCCACCTGTAATAACAATCATATCCATCCCCGTTGATTTACAAGAACTGCTCTTTGACAGCTTATTTATTCCAGTTTAAACGGAAATATTTTCTATGCAAAATATTTCCGTGATAATTATAACTAAATAGTTTCGTCCATTCGATATTTTTATAAAATTATAAACTTCTTCAGCTCAAGATATACTTGAGAGATTTTGTCTCATTACAAGGCAAGTTTCCGTAAAGCGAACTTCTCGTTCGTCAAGGAAGCTTAACGATGAAATGGAGCAAAGGAACCCAAATCAAAAGCGGATTAGATTGGTGATTATACAGGGAATAAGCAACGAAGTGCATCAAAAGGTACACGAGATGCATTATGCACAAAGGCGTAACGACAATGTATCACCACTCAAGAAATGAGGGATTTTGTTTCATTACAAGGCAAACTTCGGCAAAGCGAACTTTTGGTTCGCTTTCGAGTATTAACGACGAAATGGGGCAAAAGGACCAAAATTAAGAGCGAGTTAGATTGATACTTACACAAGAAATAAGAGACGACGTGTACACCTTGTTACACGAGGCGAATTATGACGATGTGTAAGCGTTAAAATAATCCGCTCTAACGTTCGCGGAGATGATAGATTTTCTGTTCCCCAAACTTCTTTGCCAAAGCCATGGTGCCAATGTACTCGTAAACCCAAGGAGATATGTAGCTTTCGCCCTTTCTCTCGGCTGCTGCGCGAATTAAGCTTTCTTCTGCAGCAAGTAAGGCAACAAATTGCTCACTGGCATAGACTTTACCGGGCACCGTCACCGGCTCAATCCTTGCGGCTCGGTTTACGTGACTTCCGTAAAAATTCTTACGACCCGTGATTGGGTCATCACCCTCGTAAGCGGGACCTGCATGCAGGCCAATCCGTAAACTTAAGGGCGCGGGCAAGCCATGATCTTGTTTTGCTGCCATAAACAGTGACTTTTTGAGTGCTAGAGCATATTCAGCCATAGCCATGGGGCTATCAAGGACAGAGAAGATTGCATCGCCCCAGGTATTAATGAAAACAGGCTTTTCCTTGAGGTGATCCAGATCCTTGGCGATGCTTCTTAAGAAAGACATGAACCCAGGAACATGTTGTTCCTCAAGCTTGCTAAACCCAACGACATCGGCGAAAAGCATGCTTTTAATCGTACGGCCTATATCACCACTCCCTTTTACAGGCATGACCGGCTCTGGCGCATCTTCTGGAGTATAGGGCTCTGCCGGGACAAAACTTTTCGGTTTTTCAATTGTTTCAAGCAAGACATGCGTATCAACGTGTAATACCGTTTCTTCTGCATTCGGCCACCTGGCAACCAGATCCGAAGCACCCCCAATAAAACCGCTGTCTTTTCCATCATAAGCGGCAAGCAGATAAGGCGTAGCACCCAGCGTTTTCGCACGCAGCATAGTTTGACCGAACAACATCAGTCCAGCAAATTGAAATAGATTATCATCACCCAAGTAATGCTCTGTCGTTGCATAAACCACTGTATTTGCAAGTTTTAAAAGCTGTCGGTAACGCTGTTCCCATTTTCGCCCTGCGAACCGAACGCTTTCTCTGGAATAATCCTCTGCATCAAAGGGCATTAAGATATTCAGCTCTGCTCCACGATCCAGCAAGGCCTCAAAAAACAAAACATCCCCACCACAAGCCGGCAAGGCATAGCCAATTTCTGCATCAATTTCTGCAAGTTTTTCTTCAATGCCTTCCCGCACAGCTTGTTCAAGATACCCAGGAAATCGGGGCTCTTTACGTCCAAGCGTGTCAATCATATGCCCTGTAAATGCAACAACCGTTGGTGGTTTCAAGAGCACGCGTAGTTTTGAGCCAACATTCAGACCTATTTTCTGAAATTGTAGGAGATAGTCTCTTAGATAAAAGAGTTCTTTTTTTCGGCTACCCGCTAATTTAACTGCTTGCGTAAGGTCTTGCTCCGCACCAGAAAGATCGCCAAGTATTAACTTCAAGCCGCTTCGTACCCCCAGCAAAATAAAAGGTTCCGTAGCGTCCATTAAGGCTTCATCACTTAGCTGCAAACATTTTTGCGCTAAATTCCGAGCGTCCTCTGGTTTACCGGAGAGTAATAAGAGCCCTGAAGCATGCAGCCCCATCACTAGATTTTGGTTCTTTCGAAACGCACCGCGATAGATTTCTGCGGCACGCTCAAACGTTGCCTTATCACCTGTACGCTTTGCAATACGGGCATAAATCTCGCCCAATAAACCTAGGGTTTGATCATCAACTTTTAAACTATGGCGTACTGCACTGGCAGCCTGCTCTAGGCTATAAGCAAATTGCCCAACCGACTGCAACGTTTTCCAATCTTCACCAGCGGGACCGTTTTTATAAACACTTAAGACATCATCGAGGGCATGCTTTGCATTCTTCAATTCCGTTGAATCTATCGCTGTGTCCAAGCATAGAGGTTCGATACGGTCACGAGCCTCTTCCAGTGCCCCAGTTAAAAGCAGCGCCTTACCGCTTAGGATTAAAAGCGCCCTGTTTTTAGGAAAAATGCTAAGACCCATCGCCGCTGTATCTTGAGCTAAAAAATACTGCCCTTCATCCAGATATTGCTGCGCAATCAATACCCATTCAGCCTCACTTCTTTGTGCCATTTGCAGAAAATCTTGGTCTTGAGTCATTTTCCGTCCCATCATTTAATATTTTTCGTTAATATCATTCTAACAAATATTAGATGCTGAATCATCCGATTCGTACAAAGATGTGAATTAATACGGAGAATACATTGAAACCGATTGGTATTATTGGGGCGGGCGCTTGGGGTAGTGCACTTGCAAAACACGTGACGAGACTTAACCGTAGTGTCCACGTTTGGCACAAGGAAGAAACTGTTGTCCAGCCGCTTGAAGACCCTTGCGTGCACTACAGCCGTAGTGCCGAGCATCTAGCAAGCTGCGATATCATTCTTTGTGTGGTGCCTGCACAAGCTGTACGCGCTGTTATGACGGAGCTTAAAGCGACCGTTGCAGGTAGAGCCATTGTGATTTGTTCTAAAGGCATTGAAAACGGCTCAAACATGCTTGTCAGCCAAGTTATCAATGAAATAGAGCCCAGCATAAAACTTGCTGTCCTTTCTGGACCCAACTTTGCAAAAGAAATGATGGACGGAAAGCCTGCAGGCTTTTGTCTTGCAGCCCAGACACAAAACGCCGCACAAGAACTTATAGACACCCTAAAAACCGATACTTTCTTTGGTATTCCAAGTGCAGATATGATTGGGGCTCAGCTTGGCGGTTCTTTGAAAAATGTCATCGCCATTGGTTGTGGTATGACGATTGGGGCGCAACTTGGTGATAATGCCAAGGCAGCTCTGATCACTCTAGGGTTAGCTGAAATCAACCGTATTGGCCTTGCCATGGGCGCTGATGCGGCCACTTTTTCAGGGCTTTCTGGATTGGGAGATCTGGTTTTGACCTGTAATGGTCCTCTATCTCGAAACCTCAGTTTTGGCATTAACCTTGGCAAAGGTATGACCGCTCAAGAAGCCATCGCTGAACAAACCCAAACAACCGAGGGGTACTACACAGCTCATTCAGCTGTTTCCCTGGCAAAACAGCACCAAGTACATGTCCCGGTCATACAAGCGATTCACCAACTTCTACAAGGTGAACAGACCCTGGAACAAACCTTTAACAGCTTTTTTAAATCCTAAAGGAAAAAAACATGAACTACTGGCTATTTAAATCAGAACCAAATACCTACTCCTGGGACACACTCATTAAGGATAAAACGACCCCTTGGGATGGGGTTCGAAATTATCAGGCCGCCAACAATATGAAAGCCATGCGTGTTGGTGATCGAGGGTTCTTTTACCATTCCAATATTGGCAAGGAAATTGTTGGTATTGTTGAGGTTATTAAAGAGTACTACCCAGACCATACAGATGCGTCTGGCCGCTTTGGCATGGTTGATGTAAAACCAATTAGTCCTGCAAAAACGCCGATCACACTCGCTGAAATCAAAGCACATTCTGATTTTCAAGACCTAGCGCTGGTGACAAACAGCCGGCTTTCTGTCCAGCCTGTCAGCGCTCAACACTGGAAAACTCTCTTTAATATGGGATTTTAATAAAGTTGACTTGCCTGACTGGCTTTGCTAAAGAGTTACGTCATACTTGATTAATAATGTTGAAATAATGAGTAATTATGATACATTACGGTCAATTCATTCAATATTAACTGGAGTCTATTCCTATGAGATCTCTTCTTTTTTTACCGTTACTTGCTGTTATGGCTGGTTGCACGGTTCACCAAACAAATTACGTTGAGCCAGATCCGGTACCTGTCGGTATTTCTGCAGGCGTAACAATCGGTGCACCTGCACCTGTTATTGTAACACCGGCGCCACGCGTTCACGTACACCGTCACCGTAGCCCTCGCAGCGTTCATATCCATGAAAGCCGTCCTGCGCGTGTTCACGTTCACAAACACCGTAGACCACGTAGCGTTCATATCCATGAAAGCCGTCCAAGCCGCGTTCACGTACACCAGCATGGATCCCGCGGTGCAAATCGTGCTGCTAAACGTGCAAAGCACCAAAAACATGGTGCAAACCGTGCAGCTAAACGTGCCAACCACGGAGCGAATCGTGCGAACAGCGCTGCTAAACGCGCTAATCACGGAGCACACCGTGCGAATCGTGCGAAAAGCCACGTTCAAAAAGAACGCAAGCGTGCTAACCGTGCAA